>NZ_JBFULE010000904.1:0-2007 GCF_056400485.1 Roseateles sp. P5_B10 | reverse complement strand
CGAGGCGCCGGCCGGGTTTTCCACCCCCGCCTTGACCAATCTTTTCGGGACAACGCGTCGCGTCGCACTCGGCATGGGCGCTGAGTCTCTGGCCGATTTGCGGGATGTCGGCCGGGTGCTCGCCAGCCTCAAGGAGCCCGACCCACCCAAGGGCCTGAAAGACGCCGGCAAACTGTTGCAGATGGCCAAGGCCCTGTGGGACATGAAGCCCGCCGTGCAGCGCCGCGCGGCCTGCCAGGAAGAGGTCATGGAGGGCAGCGACATCGACCTCGGCCGCCTGCCCATACAGACTTGCTGGCCGGACGACGCAGCCCCCCTGATCACGTGGGGTCTGGTCATCACCCGGGGGCCGACCCGCACCCGCCAGAACCTGGGCATCTACCGCCAACAGCTTATTTCCCCCCGCCAGGTCATCATGCGCTGGCTGGCGCACCGCGGTGGTGCGCTGGATTTCCGCGACCACGCGCTGGCCCATCCGGGCGAGCCGTTTCCGATCGCCGTGGCCCTCGGTGCCGATCCGGCCACCATCCTGGGCGCCGTCACGCCGGTGCCAGACAGCCTGTCCGAATATCAGTTCGCCGGCCTGCTGCGCGGCTCGCGTACTGAACTGGTCAATACCGGCGTGGGCAAGAACCAACCGCTTCAGGCACCGGCCTCGGCCGAGATCGTGCTGGAAGGCCACATCCCGCCTGCCGCACCCGGCTACACCGGCGTCAGCGAGCGCGGCGTGCCGCTGAAGGAAAAGGGCGGCTATCTGCACGCGCTGGAAGGCCCATTCGGCGACCACACCGGCTATTACAACGAGCAGGACTGGTTCCCCGTCTTCGAGATCTCTCGCCTGACCCAGCGCAAGAACCCGATCTACCACTCGACCTACACCGGCAAGCCGCCGGACGAGCCCGCCATCCTTGGCGTTGCGCTCAACGAGGTCTTCGTGCCCATCCTGCAGAAGCAGTTTCCCGAGATCGTCGACTTCTACCTGCCGCCCGAAGGCTGCAGCTATCGCATGGCCGTCGTGTCGATCAAGAAGGCCTACCCCGGCCACGCCAAGCGGTTGATGTTCGGCATCTGGAGCTTCCTGCGCCAATTCATGTACACCAAGTTCATCGTCGTGGTCGACGACGACATCGACACGCGCAACTGGCAGGAAGTGATCTGGGCCATCACGACGCGCATGGACCCGGTGCGCGACACCACCCTGGTGGACAACACGCCCATCGACTACCTTGACTTCGCCTCACCGGTCAGCGGCCTGGGCGGCAAGATGGGGCTGGACGCGACCAACAAGTGGCCCGGCGAGACCAGCCGCGAATGGGGTCGCGGTATCAGCCTGCCGCCCGAGATCACGGCGCGGGCCGAGGCGCTATTCGGGCAACTCTTCTTGAAGCCCTGAGCGTGCTCGCCTACTGTTGAGATGCCTTTTGAGGCACAACCTCTGGCGCAATCCCTTGCGCGCCAGGAGCCCTTCGGCAAATCGCCGTGGAGCCCCAAGGTGGCATAGCCACCCACCCCGCCCGGCCTTAAAGCCCGGCGGGGTTTCTATTTCAGCGTCCAGCCCACCAGGCCAGCGTCTCGTAGAGGACGTAGCGCACGCGCTCGAAACCGTCAGTCGACGGGCACCAATCGCTGAAGCTCGTCAGGGCATCGTCGCGCAGCCCCACCGGTGCGGGCAGGATGCTCACCCCCAGCGGAGCCGCCTCGCCCTCGAAGGCGCGCATGGCGCGGCGCATATGCGTGTCGTGGGTGACGAGGATGACCTGTTTCACTCCCGCCTTCGCCAGCAGCGGCAGCGTGTGGGCGGCGTTCTCCCGCGTGTCGCGTGAACTGGCCTCGGTCCAGCGCAGCGGCAGGCCGTAGTCCTGAGCCGCCACGCGGGCAATGATGTCGGCCTCGGGTTCGCGCAGTTCAGTCGCTGTCCAGCCGATGCCGCCGGAAAAGGCCAGCGGCCAGCCGCTGCGCCGCGCGACCCAGACGCCATAGGCCAGGCGCTCGGCAGTGGTGCGGCTC
>NZ_JBFULE010000903.1:0-2010 GCF_056400485.1 Roseateles sp. P5_B10 | reverse complement strand
CGCGGAGGCTGCGCGAGTTCGATGCCTGCATCCAGCATCCGTGCGTGCGCGCTCATGACGGCCTGCTCGGAAKCGAGCAGAAAACCGATGTGAAAGGTCTTCGGATACATCGGCTCGGTGGCATCTTTCGCCCGGGTGAGGACGAGCACGAAGCCGCCTTCACCATCGAGGATCGCCATGCCGTCGTTGCCTTTGATCTGGCGCAACGTGAAGCCGAAGGCGGCCTCGAAAAAGGCGGTGGCTGCGGTCACATCAGGCACTGAGAGATCGAGGTGGTTGAGTTGCATTGATTTGTCCTTTGAGTCAAATGGACTCGACCGGATCACAACGCGAAGCACCGTCGGCACCCGCTTTGCCACACAGACGAGCCCGCAGCGCGAAAGGCGCTGAGGTTCGTCGTGGGTTCTCATGCAATGCATGGAGCAGAGCTCTCGTCAGAGAGGGGTCGGGCTTACCGAAAAACCGACCCTGCCTTTTTCGACGTCGCCAGTGTAGCCATAGGCTCTTGGCCACCCTCAGTGGCCGTAGCGCGTCAGCCCCGGCTCCAACGGCTGGGGATCGCCCAGAAGATCAGCAGCCCTATCAGCGATACGGCCGCCAGCACATGCGGCGTATCGAGCGGCCGGTTCCCATCAGCAAGCAACGCAGCGGCACCGCAGGCCGCGATGCTGATCGCCACCCATTGCGCTCGCCTGACCCACCGCGCCCAGCGGCGCTGTTGCGGCGCGACGCCGGATGGCAGCGCCGCCATCACCCGCAGGCTGAAGCCAGCGTCATCGGGCTCGGTGCCGTTCTGCATCTGCTCCCGCAGCACGTCATCAAAAGAAGCGTCGTTGTCGTGGTTCGTGGAAATCGTCATGGCGTGGGCTCCCATGCTTGCAGTTGCGCGCGCAGCTTGGCCTTTGCGCGCAGCACTTGTGTCTTGACCGTGCCGAGCGGCCAGCCCAGCACCAGCGCCGCTTCGGCGTGGCTGAGGTCGGCGCCGTAGCAGAGCAGCAGCGCGTGGCGCTGGGGCTCGCTGAGATCGGCCATGGCGCGGTCGAGGTCGATGCGCCAGTCGCTAAGTGAAATGAGGTGGGGGGCGAAGTCGCTGTGTGCGCCCAGCTCCGGCGGTGCGTCGTCCACCAAAGACAAAGCCGGCCGTTCGGCCGACAGCGCGGAATAGGCTAGCCGCGTGAGCCAGGTGCGAAAGCGCGCCTCGCCGCGGAACTTGGGCAGGGCGCGCCAGGCACGCACGAAGGCTTCCTGGGCCAGGTCGTCGGCACGGCCTTGGTCGCCGCGGCAGACGCGGCCGAGCAGCTTGCGCAGATAGCCCTGGTGGGCCTGCACGAGGGCGGCGAAGGCCGCGCGGTCACCGGCGGCGGCACGGGCCACCAGGCGATCCTCTTGCAGGACCGCTTCGGTCGGCGCGGCGGGGACGCCGGAGGTCACGGTTGCGGGGATTGCGGCGGTTGCTGCTTGCGTTCAACGGCCCAGTACACCGCCAGGCCCAGCCCCAGGAACAGCGGAATCAGGCCGATGCTCCAGAGCCAGGCGCCCGGCATCATGGCGTTGAACATGCCCATCAAGCCCAGGCCGACGCCGATGTTGATGACCGCTGGCACGAGGATGCGGTTGGGGTTGGCCTGGTCGCGCTTGGCGCGGTGCCAGTCGCTGTCCTGCACGTCGCCCAGCAGCTCGGGCGGGATGGGCTGGCCGGCGCGGGCCAACTCGCGGATGGTCTCGTGGCGCTGGCGCTCGGTGTGAGCCTTGCCCAGGTAGTGGGCCACGATGGCGACGATGGGAATCAGCAGCGACAGGATCGGGATCATCAGTGGGCTGATTTCCTGAAAGCGGTCGAAGAACATGGGCGGGCTCCAGGGAAACGGGTAGATGGTGCTTCCTTGGAGCGCCCGGCCGTGGCGTTTGGATTCAGCGAGCGAAAGAAAAAGCACTGTCGCACCCCCCTCAAGTTGAGGGTTTTTGAATGTCAAAGAAATTTACACCCCTAGATCAAACTAGGGATATGAG
>NZ_JBFULE010000902.1:0-2014 GCF_056400485.1 Roseateles sp. P5_B10 | reverse complement strand
GGCTGGTGGCCCGCGCGACATCGCAGCGATGGCCGAGACCTTCAACCGCATGATCACGGCGCTGCAGGAGCGCGAGACCGAACTTGGCGCCCACCGTGACCACCTCGAGGACCTGGTGACCGAGCGCACGCTGGAACTCAGTGACGCCAAGGAGCGCGCCGAAATCGCCAGCCGTGCCAAGAGCCAGTTCCTGGCGCGCATGAGCCACGAGCTGCGCACGCCGCTGAACGCAGTCATGGGTTATGCGCAGATCCTGAAGATGGACGACGGCCTGACGCCGAAGCAGCGCAACGGCCTGGACATCATCCACAGCAGCGGCCAGCACCTGCTGACGTTGATCGTCGACATCCTCGACCTGTCGCGCATCGAGGCCGGCAAGGCCGAGTTGCGCATCGGCCCCGTCGAACTGGTCCCGCGCCTGCAGGCCGTGATCGACATCGTGCGCGTGATGGCCGAGGGCAAGCACATCACGCTCGATCTGCAGCTCGACCCGCAACTGCCAGCGGTCGTGCTGGCCGACGAGAAGCGGCTCAACCAGATCCTGCTGAACCTGCTGGGCAACGCGGTCAAGTTCACCCACGTCGGCGGCGTGCTGCTGATGGCGCGCGCGCTGCCGCCGCTGGCCGACACCGAGCCGGGCCATGTGCGGCTGTGCTTCGAAGTGCAGGACACCGGCGTGGGCATCGYCGACGACCAGGTCTACCGCCTGTTCGAGCCCTTCGAGCAGGCCGGCAATGCCGAGCAGCGGGTCGGCGGCACCGGCCTGGGCCTGGCCATCAGCCGCCAACTGGTGCGCATGATGGGCGGCGAGATCAAGCTGGAGAGCCGGCTCGCTCAGGGCAGCCGGTTCTGGTTCGAGATCAGCGTGCCGGTGCAGGCCTAGGATTTCTTGGCTCGCGCCTTGGGCTTGGTCGCGCCGACGTAGTCCGCCAGATGCTCGCCCGTCAGGGTTGAGGGCTTGGCAATCAGATCGGCCGGTGTGCCCTCGAAGACGACCCGGCCACCGTCATGGCCCGCGCCTGGGCCGAGGTCGATGATCCAGTCGGCATGGGCCATGACGGCCTGGTGGTGCTCGATGACGATGACGGACTTGCCGGCGTCCACGAGGCGGTCCAGCAGGCCGAGCAGTTGTTCGACGTCGGCCAGGTGCAGGCCGGCTGTCGGCTCGTCCAGCACATAGACGTCGCCCTTCTCGGCCATCTGCGTCGCGAGCTTGAGGCGCTGGCGTTCGCCACCCGACAAGGTGGTCAGCGGCTGGCCGAGGCTGAGATAGCCCAGGCCGACGTCTGACAGCCTTTCCAGAATCGCATGCGCAGCGGGCGTGAGCTTGGAGAAGAATGCCGCCGCCTCGGCAACCGACATGGCCAGCACTTCGCTGATGTCTTTCCCACCCAGCTTGTATTCGAGCACGGCCGCCTGGAAGCGCTTGCCGCCGCAGTCTTCGCAGACGGTGGACACCGTGGCCATCGGGCCGAGGTCGGTGAAAATCAGGCCGTTGCCATTGCAGGTCGGGCAGGCACCCTCGGAGTTGGCGCTGAACAGCGCAGGCTTGACGCCGTTGGCCTTGGCGAAGGCGCTGCGGATGGGGTCGAGCAGGCCGGTGTAGGTGGCCGGGTTGCTGCGCCGCGAGCCGCGGATGGCGGCCTGGTCGATGGCGACGACGCCCTCCAGCTTGGACACCGAGCCGTGGATCAGCGAACTCTTGCCCGAGCCGGCCACGCCGGTGACGACGCAGAGCACGCCGAGCGGGATGTCAACGTTGACCTTCTGCAGGTTGTGCGTGCTGGCGCCGCGAATCTTCAGCGCGCCAGCGGGCTTGCGCAGCTTGTCCTTCAGCGCGGCGCGGTCGTCGAGGTGTCGGCCCGTCAGCGTGCCGCTCTTGCGCAGGCCGGCGACGCTGCCTTCATAGACGACCTCGCCGCCGGCCGCACCGGCACCGGGACCGAGGTCGACGACATGGTCGGCAATCGCGATGACCTCGGGCTTGTGCTCGACGACGAGCACGGTGTTGCCC
>NZ_JBFULE010000901.1:0-2023 GCF_056400485.1 Roseateles sp. P5_B10 | reverse complement strand
CGACCATGTCGTCCATGCCCTGCACCATGCCGCGGCGGCTGGACAGATCGCCCATCACGTTGCCGGCATAGTCTTCAGGCGTCTCGACTTCCACGGCCATCATCGGCTCCAGGATCACCGGCGAAGCCCTGCGGCAGCCTTCCTTGAAGCCCAGGGACGCAGCCATCTTGAACGCGTTTTCGTTCGAGTCGACATCATGGTACGAACCGAAGGTCAGCGTGACCTTGACGTCCACAACCGGGAAGCCAGCCAGCACGCCGTTCGGCAGGGAGTCGATAACACCCTTTTCGACCGCGGGGATGTATTCGCGCGGCACCACGCCGCCCTTGATGGCGTCGACGAACTCGAAGCCCTTGCCAGCTTCCTGCGGCTCGACGGTCAGCACGACGTGGCCGTATTGGCCCTTGCCCCCGGATTGGCGCACGAACTTGCCTTCGACGTCCGAAGCCGTCTTGCGGATGGTTTCGCGGTAGGCCACTTGCGGCTTGCCGACGTTGGCTTCCACGCCGAACTCGCGCTTCATGCGGTCGACGATGATTTCCAGGTGGAGCTCGCCCATGCCGGAGATGATGGTCTGGCCCGACTCTTCATCGGTGCGCAGACGGAAGGACGGGTCTTCCTTGGCCAGGCGGCCCAGGGCGATACCCATCTTTTCCTGGTCGGCCTTGGTCTTGGGCTCGACGGCCTGCGAGATCACGGGCTCAGGGAAGACCATCTTTTCCAGCGTGATGATGCTGTCCGGGTCGCACAGGGTTTCGCCCGTGGTGACGTCCTTCAAGCCCACGCAGGCGGCGATGTCGCCGGCCAGAATTTCCGAGATTTCTTCACGCTGGTTGGCGTGCATCTGCAGGATCCGGCCGATGCGTTCCTTCTTGCCGCGGATCGGGTTGTAAACCGAGTCGCCCGACTTCAGCACGCCCGAGTAGACGCGCACGAAGGTCAGCTGGCCGACGTAGGGGTCGGTCATCAGCTTGAAGGCCAGCGCAGCGAACTTCTCTTCGTCGATACGTTGGCGCACGACCGGCTTGTCGTCATCGTCGGTGCCAGGCACCGGCGGGATGTCAGCCGGCGAGGGCATGAAATCGATGATGCCGTCGAGCATGCGCTGCACGCCCTTGTTCTTGAAGGCGGTGCCGCAGAACATCGGCTGGATTTCAGCGGCGATCGTGCGCTTGCGGATGGYCGAGACGATTTCCTCTTCGTCCAGATCACCCGACTCCAGGTACTTGTTCATCAGCTCTTCGCTGGACTCAGCGGCGGCTTCGATGAGGTTTTCGCGCCACTTGACGGCCTCGGCCTGCAGGTCAGCCGGGATGTCTTCGTAGTTGAACTTCATGCCTTGCGAGGCTTCGTCCCAGATGATCGCCTTCATCTTGATGAGGTCGATCACGCCGGTGAACTTGTCTTCGGCGCCGATGGGGATGACGACGGGCACCGGATTAGCCTTGAGACGCAGCTTCATCTGGTCGTAGACCTTGAAGAAGTTCGCGCCGGTGCGGTCCATCTTGTTGACGAACGCGAGGCGGGGCACCTTGTACTTGTTGGCCTGGCGCCAGACGGTTTCCGACTGGGGCTGCACGCCACCGACGGCGCAATAGACCATGCAGGCACCGTCCAGCACGCGCATCGAGCGCTCGACTTCAATCGTGAAGTCGACGTGCCCGGGGGTGTCGATGATGTTGATGCGGTGCTCGGGTCGAGCCAGGTCCATGCCCTTCCAGAAGCAGGTCGTGGCAGCAGAGGTGATCGTGATGCCACGCTCTTGCTCTTGCTCCATCCAGTCCATCGTGGCGGCGCCGTCATGCACCTCACCGATCTTGTGGTTCACGCCGGTGTAGTAAAGGATGCGCTCGGTCGTGGTGGTCTTGCCGGCATCGATGTGCGCAGAGATACCGATGTTGCGGTAGCGCTCGATGGGGGTTTTGCGGGCCATGGTTTGCTCCAGAAGACAGGAGCCGCCAGCGGGTTGGTAGAAACCCGAGGCGGCTGAAAGACAGTGAGTTTAGAAGCGGAAGTGCGAGAA
>NZ_JBFULE010000900.1:0-2024 GCF_056400485.1 Roseateles sp. P5_B10 | reverse complement strand
AGCTGATGGTGTTCCCGCCGCTGGCGCTGGCCCTGCACCATGCGCTGCGCTGGGAACGCGCCGAGGCCGCCGGCCAGCCCGGCACGCGCGACATGATCGCAAGCGCGGCCTGGTCGGGCGTGGGCGTGAACCTGCTCGTCAGCGTACTGCCCCAGGCCCTGCTGCTGGCCCTCTTCATGCTGATCCGCGGTGCACGCCGCCGGGGCTTCATGGTGGCACTTCGCCAGACCCTGCCTTATGCGATCACACTGGCCGTCGTGGGCTTTGCGCTGCTGCTGGCCGCCTATGTGATGGCACGCCAGACCGGCACGACGCAGGCGCAGGACCTGCTGGGCTTCACGCTGGGTGGCCTGAAGGAGAAGCAGGCCTTGCAGAACTGGCTGGTCTCCTGGAAGGAGATGCCGGTCCGCTTCGCCTTCAGCCTCATCAACAACTTCGCCTTCCTGCCGTCCCTCGGTACGCTGGGCCGGGCCTATATGTGGGGCTGGCTGCCCGATGTGCATGCGGTGCTGCCATCGTTGCTGGGCCAGGCTTTGCTGGCGGCGCTGGTGGGGCTGCTGCTGGCAGCCATCGCCGTCGTGGGTGCCCGCCAGGCGCTGCGCAGCGCCGAGCCCGGCCTGCTGTCACCCTGGGCCTTTGTGCTGGGCGCGGCGGCCTTCTCGTACTACTACAACCTCAACGACCCGGAGCACTGGTTCCAGTTCACGATGCCGGTCGCGGTGCTGGCGCTGCAGTTGCGCCGGCGCTGGCTGGACGTGTGGCTGCTGGGCGTCGCGATGCCGGCGCTGCTGGTCGTCAACCTCATCGGCTACGGCATCCCCAAGGCGCGCTTCGCGCTGGCCGAGCGCCAGCAGGCGCTGCAGGCGGCGCTGGGGCCGCAGGGCTTGTACGTGGGTTTTGCCGCCTACCCGGGTGAGCCGGACAGCAGCCTCTTCGACACGCCGGGCGTCGAGCGCTTCAACATCGACCTTGTGCAGATGAACGACACCAAGGCCGATACGGCGGCGCTGCTGGCACGCCTGGATGCGCAGGTCGATGCCGCGCTGGCACGCGGCGGTCGCGTGCTGGTGTTCCGTGCGCTGGACGACCAGGACTGGCGCGGCCCGGTCATGCAGGTGGCGCTGGCCGGCTTGCCGCGCGCCAAGCTGCGCGAACACCTGGCGGCGCGCTATGCGATCAGCGGCCCGGTTGATGCCGGCGGCTTCCCCGCCTACGAACTGCGGCCGCGCGCCGCCGACGCGTACAAGGCCCCATAGGCGGCGATCATGCCGTCCAGGCTGAACTGCGCCCGTGCGCGGGCCAGCGACGCCTCGGCCAGACGCTGGCGCAGCGCCGCATCGTTGACGAGCCGGGCCAGCGCCGCGGCGAGCGCAGCGCTGTCCTGCACCGGCACGAGCAGGCCGTTCGCGTCGTTCTCCACCAGTTCGGGGTTGCCCCCCACGTCCGTCGCGACCGGCGCGCAGCCGCAGGCCATGGCCTCCAGCAGCGTATTGCTGATGCCTTCGGCCTGCGACGGCAGCGCAAAGATGTCGAAGTTCGGCAGCAGGGCCGCGACATCGCTGCGGTCGCCGGGCAGCCAGGCCTGATCGGCTGCGCTCCGTTCGGCCAGCCGCGTACGCGCCGCGTCGAACAGCGGGCCGCCGCCGAGCATCACCAGGCGCAAGCGCGGCCAGTCGGCCGGGCAAAGCTCGCGCAGGCTCAGGAAGGCGTTGACGAGGTTGAGCGGGTCCTTCACGGCCTGCATCCGTCCCACCGCGCCGATGACAAKATGCTCGCCGCGGCGATAGGGCCAGGCCTCGGGCGGGACGGCCGCGGGCATGAACCGCTGCGTATCCACGCCGTTGCAGATGCGCTGCACGCGCTCGGCCGCAAAGCCGACCGGGCCGGTCAGATAGGTTTCGATGGCCTTGGACAAGGCCACGAAGCGATGCACGCCAGAACCGTAGACACGGCGCAGGCGCTGGTYGGTGCGGCTGACGCCGCCGAGATCGTTGACGTCCCAGCCGTGCTCGCTGTGAACCCGC
>NZ_JBFULE010000899.1:0-2027 GCF_056400485.1 Roseateles sp. P5_B10 | reverse complement strand
TGCGAGGGGCGCTTGGCCATCAGCTGAGTTGTACCGCGTCGTCGCAGGGAATGGCGCGAAAGACCGGCAGCGCCTCGGTCGCCGCTGCATGCGCGACGAGATGTGGGAAGCCGTCTGCTGCCACCACCTCGGGCAGCAGGAACTGCGTGAAGGTCCAGGCGACGCCGACCGTGATGCCCGCCTGGCGGATGCCGCCTTCGCTGGCATCCAGCGGCTGGTGGCTCAGTTCTTTCTCCAGCTCGCCATAGGCTGCCAGCAGCTGGCCAGTGACGCGCTCGATCCAGGGCTCATGCCGCTTCTCGGCCGGGCGCAGGCCGCGCTCGTAGACGATCTGGGCCGTCTTCTCGCAGGCCGCCAGCGCCAGGCCGGTGAGGCGCAGCTCGCGCAGCAGCTCGGCCGGCTCGCTCGATTGCAGGCTGCGGCCGGCCAGGGCCTGAACGTACTCGAGCATCAGTGTCGAATCCATCAGCAGGCTGCCGCCATCGTCGTCGCAGATCAGCGTTGGCGCCTTGACGACCGGGTTGATCTGCCGGAAGGCATCAAAACCGCGGAACACCGAGATGGCCGCATGCTCGAAGGGCAGGCCGAGCAGCCGCATCGAGATCGCGACGCGGCGCACATAGGGGGAGTCCAGCATGCCGATGAGCTTCATGGGCCTTCCTTCTGCTTCGGAGAAGCAACGCCATGCTCGCGCATCAGCTGCTCCAGGGCTTCGCCGCCGTGACGGCGTTCAATCTCGGCTCGCATCACGCCGTTGTAGCCGTCAGCGAAGGCAAGTGCGAGCAGCGAGCCCTCCTCGCCCTTGTAGACCCAGTCGACGCCGTAGCGTTTCTCCAGCCGCTGGGCCTTGGCCGCTTCAGCTTTGGTCTTCGGGGGCCCGAATATCTGCAGTTGCAGAAGGCCTGCCTTGATGTCCGCACGTGCCTTGGCCTCACCGCGCTCCACCGCGCCGGCGGGATTGCCGACGCGCAAGTCGACGGACGCGACCAACTGCCGTTCTGTCTTGATCACGTCGCCGTCGGAAGCGCCGAACTGGTTGAACATGCCGAGCAGGCTCAAGACCGCCAGCAACGCAGCCAGCACGGCCACGACTTGAACGGTGCGAACGCCACGGCGCCGGCGCCACTGCGGCTCCACCCAATCAGAAAGCATGGTCACTCGTCGCACCGGTTTCAGTCAGCAGCCGGCCTTCGGCAGCCCCAAAGCCGCCCATCAATCCAAACATTGCATCAGCTCCTTGAACGCCGATTTTCGGCCAACGGCGCCAGCGCCGCCTGTACGCGGCCTTGCCAGCCGGCTTGCTCGGCCGCCGTCCAGTCCGGCCAGCGCTGCGCGTCGGCCTCCAGCTCGGTGGCCAGGGCCTGCAGCGCCACATGCTGGGTCAGCAGCGCGGCCAGGCTCAGTCGGGCCAGCCACTCCTGGGTCTGACGCACGCGCGGATAGGCCTGGAACAGCCAGCGCGCCACCTCGGGCCGCGCGCGCCAGTCGGCGCTGCCGAAGCGTTCGGTGGCCAAGGCCGTCAGCCGCTGGCCCGCGCCCAGGCAGTCAAAGGCCACGCAGCCCTCAAAGCCGCGCGGCACCAGTTCATCGTGGATGCCGCAGCGGTGGTCAGCGCAAAGGTGGTGGCAGGGTGTCTCGGCCGGCTTGTCGAAGCCAAAGCCCTGGCTCGCATCGAAGGGTGGAATCACGCAGCACAGCGCTACGCAGGCCGAGCAGTCGGCCTTGAGATGTGCGGGGAGCTGTACTGGCGTGGTCACTACGCCGCATTGTCCGACACGCCCACCATCCAGCCCACGCCGAAGCGGTCATCGACCATGCCGAACAGCGGCGCCCAGAAGGTCTTGGCCAGCGGCATCTTGACCTGGCCACCTTCGGCGAGAGCCGCAAACGCCTCTCGCGCGGCATCGGCGTCGGGGCAGTCCAGCGACAACGAGAAGCCCTTGAAGGCCGTGTCGCCGTCGCACATGCCGTCGGACATCATGACCAGGGCCCCGCCGATATGGACCGAGGCATGCATGATCTTGTTC
>NZ_JBFULE010000898.1:0-2029 GCF_056400485.1 Roseateles sp. P5_B10 | reverse complement strand
CTTGATGCAGGCCGAGTGGGCAAGAAGCCACCGCAGCCTGTTGCGCGTCCTCGTCATCGACCTGGACGTGCACCAGGGCAATGGCACTGCGGCCATCTTCCGCGACGACGACACGGTGTTCACCTTCTCCATGCACGGCGCGCGCAACTTCCCGTTTCGCAAGGAGGCGAGCGATCTGGACGTGGATCTGGCCGACGGCTGTGGCGATGCGGACTACCTGGCTGCGCTGGACGCGGCACTCGGCGAGGTCTGGCGTCGCATTGATCCGGGCCTGGTGTTCTATCTTGCCGGCGCCGACCCCCACGAAGGCGACCGCCTGGGTCGGTTGAAGTTGACCTATGAAGGTCTGGCCGAACGCGATCGGCGCGTACTGGCGGGCTTAAGCGAACGCCGCATCCCCGTGGCGCTGAGCATGGCCGGCGGCTACGGTCACGACCTGGCAACGACGGTCGCCGTGCAGATCAACACGCTGAATCTGGCCGCCCAGTCCTGGGCCGCCTGGGCCGCTATCGCACGCGGAACTGGCTGACCACCTGGGCCAGTCGCTGCGCCTGCTCGCGCAGCGACTCGGCCGCCGCAGCGCTTTCCTCGACGAGGGCGGCGTTCTGCTGCGTCATGTCGTCGACCTTGGTGACGGCGCTGGTGACATCGTCGATGCCGCGGCTCTGGGCGGCGGCGCTGGTGCTGATCTCGCCAATGATGTCGGTCACGCGCTGCACGGCGCCGACGATGTCGGTCATCGTCGAGCCGGCGTCCTGCACCAGGCGGGCGCCGGATTGCACGCGCTCGACGCTGGCGCCGATCAGGGTCTTGATTTCCTTGGCCGCCGCGGCGCTGCGCCCCGCGAGGCTGCGGACCTCACCGGCTACGACGGCAAAGCCACGGCCCTGCTCGCCGGCGCGGGCGGCTTCCACGGCCGCGTTCAACGCCAGGATGTTGGTCTGGAAGGCGATGTCGTCGATGACGCCGATGATGTCGGCGATGCGCTTGCTGGACGCGGTGATGTCATTCATCGTGTCCACCACCTGCTGTACGACGCTGCCGCCGCGGTGGGCCACGGTGGCGGCGCTGGTGGCGAGCTGGTTGGCCGTCTGCGCGCTGTCGGCGCTCTGGCGCACGATGCCGGTCAGCTGCGCCATGGACGAGCTGGTGATCTCCAGGCTCGAGGCCGTCTGCTCGGTACGCTGGCTCAGGTCCTGATTGCCCGAGGCAATCTCGGCCGACGCGGTGCGGATGGAGTCGGCGACCGTCATGACTTCGCCCACCGTCTGGCCGAGTTGCTCGCACATCTGGTTCAACGCCCGCATCAGGCCGGCCAGTTCGTCGTGGCCCTGAGGCGTGGCGCGCTGGGTCAGATCACCTGCGGCGACTGATTCGGCCAGCGACAGCGAGGCGTTGACGTCGGCTGCGATCTTGCGCTGGTTGGCGAGCAGCAGGCCCATGCCGGCGCCAGCGGTCAGCAGAGAGATCAGGGCGAAGACCCAGGCGCGCTGGCGGGCCGTGGCCTGCTGGGATTCCGACGCGGCTTGCTGATCGGCCCCCATGCTCTGCACGATCTTGCCCATCAGCGTCGCGACTTCCTTGTAGCGGGCCTCGGCGTCCTGCATCGCGGCAACGCCGGTGTTGGGGTCGACCGAGGCCAGGTCGATGGCGGCGTCGGCCTTGGCCAGGTAGGCTTTCAGCAGCGGCAGGGTCGCGTTGATGTGGGCGTCGGTCTCGGCGGGCGTGGCCTCCATCTCGGCCAACGTGGTCAGCGTGCGCGTGAGGCCCTCAACCTGGGTCTTCAACTGCCCGCGCAGGGCCTTGACCTTGGCGTCGTCCAGCGAGCCGATCAAAGCGATGGTGCGATAGACGCCGCCATGCATCTCGCCCACCTGGGTCTGCACGGACACCGTGGTCATGAAGACCTCGTTGCGCTGCTGGCCGGCCTCGTTGGAGGCGACGACCTCACGCAGGGACAGCATGCTGTTGCCCAGGCCGATGGCCAGCACGACGGCCAGTGCCACCATCGGCGGCAGCAACATCTTTG
>NZ_JBFULE010000897.1:0-2032 GCF_056400485.1 Roseateles sp. P5_B10 | reverse complement strand
CGGCGAACTCGCGGACGGGGCCGCTGTAGGGCTCGGGGCAGTGCGGTGCGCCCATCTCCTCACGCACACCGCAGTTCCAGGTGTCGCTGTAGGACGGGTAGTCCTTCATCTTGCTGTTGATGTAGCTGAAGAAGGCCCCCAGGCGGGCGCCGGGCCAGGGCTTGTAGTCGACCTCCAGCTCGATGCCCGGGATGCTGACGACGCCGACGTTGACGGTTTGCCACTTGGTGACGATGTCGCAGGTCGGGTTGTCTTCGGGGCAGGGCTCGGTGCGCTTGATGCGCGAGGCGAAGTTGTCGCCCGTGACCTGCATGTCCTTGTAGCGGCTGAAGAAGAGGGTGGCCGACAGGCTCAGCCGCTTGTTCAGCAGCAGGCCCTTGTAGCCGATCTCGAAGTTGGTGACGGTCTCGGGCTTGTAGGGGAAGAAGGTGTACTGCGGGCCGGCGGGGCCGTCCACGCAGTCGTGGCCGCCGCAGCGGTCGTCCTTGTCGCCGAAGCCGCCGGCCTTGTAGCCGGTGGACAACGATGTGTAGACCATGTCCAGCGGCGTCAGCTGCTTCTGCAGGCCCAGGCGGTAGGTGACCTTCTTCCAGCTCTGGGCGTTGTCGTTGCCGGCCGGCGGGCCCCATTCGGCATAGGCGGCGGTGCCGGCGAAGGGCCCCATCTTCTCGGTCAGGTCACGGCCGTTGTGGGCGCGAAAGCCCGGCTCGCCGGGCGCGCCGGGATGGAACAAGCCGTTGTAGTAGGCCGGCGTGGAGCCGTCCCAGCCACCGAAGACCTGGCCGTTCTTGTCGGTCTTCTTGTCATGGCTGTAGCGGGCGCCGAGGGTGGCGGTCCAGGTCGGCGTGAACTTCCAGTCGGCCTGCGCGAAGACGGCCTTGGCGTCGATCTGGCGGTCGGGCTGGTGATAGAACTGGCTGGTCGGGAAGCCATAGGGGGCTGTGACGAGCTGCTCCTGCGCATAGTCGATGGCGTTCTTCTCGTGCATCCAGAACAGGCCGGTGACGAGCTGCAGCGTGTCGGTGTGGTGCTTGAACTGCAGCTCGTGCACGCTGGACTTGTAGGTCGAGCCCAGCGTGAACGAGGTCATATCGCTGACGGGCCAGGTGCCCCAGTCGCCGTCGGGGCCGACGGGCAGGCTGGCCGTCACCTGGCTGGCGATGGGGTGGTAGCCGCCGTCATCGTCGGACTGCTGCGTGCGCTTCTGGTTGGCGAAGGCAAAGCCGTATTCGATGCTGCTCTGCGGGCTGAGGTTCCACACCAGGTTGGAGCGCAGCGTGTCGATGGACATGTCGGTCTTGCCGGGGACGTTGATCTTGACGTCCCATTTGCCACCAGTGCAGGCGAAGGCGGTGCCGGCCGCCATGTCGCAGTCCTTCATCGCGACGTCGCCGGCGCCATTGTTCTGGAACTTCTCGTAGGCCACCAACCATTCGATGTTGTCGGTCAGCTTGAGCCGGCCGGCGATGCGGGCCGCCCATTCGTCGCGGTTGTAGTAGTACTTGCTTTTGGAGACCAGGGTGTTGCGGCGCTGGTCCACGTCAGGGATGCCATCGGCGACGAAGCCATGCGCCGGCAGGTTGACGTCGTAGAAGTCCTGCTGCTGGTTGATCCAGCCGTCGCGCGTGACCTTGCTGACGGTGGCGCGCAGCGCGAACTTGTCGTTGACGGCGATGTTCTGGATCAGGTTGACCTGGCGCTTGCGGTAGTTGCCGAAGTCCGCTTCGACATTGC
Source organism: Roseateles sp. P5_B10 (assembly GCF_056400485.1). Taxonomy (NCBI): domain Bacteria; kingdom Pseudomonadati; phylum Pseudomonadota; class Betaproteobacteria; order Burkholderiales; family Sphaerotilaceae; genus Roseateles; species Roseateles sp. P5_B10. Next base: position 298 of record NZ_JBFULE010000897.1, on the reverse strand, counting down.
CGTAGGTGGAGCCGAACTCGGGCTTGGCCGGGATGATGTTGACGCTGCCGCCGGTGGAGTTGCGGCCGAACAGCGTGCCCTGCGGGCCGCGCAGCACTTCCACCTGCTCCAGGTCGAACATCAGCGCGAGCGCCCCTTGCGGCCGCGKCGAGTACAGGCCGCCGACATGCAGGCCGACCGCGGGGTCACCGATCTCGGTGAAGTTGGTGGAGCCCACGCCGCGGATGTTGATCTGGATGCCGGAGTCGGCGCCCGAGGAGATCTGCAGATTGGGCACGGTGCCGGACAGGCCGCGCAC
>NZ_JBFULE010000896.1:0-2035 GCF_056400485.1 Roseateles sp. P5_B10 | reverse complement strand
GCCCATTACTGCTGACCGAGAGGGGCGTGTGATGTTTTTCACGCCGCAGTATGGTCTTTGCTGCGAGGGTGCTTTGTCCAGCTCTGAGCGGTGACGCTCTTGACAGCTAGCTATTGATGATGGACTCGATTTCGGCGACGAGTTCCAGTACCTCAGAGAACGTTGGAACTGGCCCAAAGATCATCCCGGCCATGGCTGCATAGTCCCGCTGCAGGGCAGCGCKCATKGGCTCGGGCGGCAGCAGAGTGAATGAGCCTGTTGTCGCCATCTCTATGCCGAGGTCTGGGCTGCCGAAAAAGAGCCGAGCATGGGTCGTGCAATCAGTGGCGAGCGCTTGGTTCTTCAACCAGACGCCAACGTCGGGCGCCTGCATAAGCTGATGAAGATCGAAGTAGTGACGCGACACGCGCTGCCCACCATGGCGCAGCTCGCCGCGGCGCTCAAACCATTGGCGCAGGCCGTGGGCGATGATGATCTTGTCCCAGAAGGTCCGCTCGGCATCAACGGTGGTGACGTTTCCGACCTTGAGGTCGAGCGCGGGCAACTCGTGGGCGATGTAGGGTTGAACAATCGCCGCGCGATGTGGATCCAACRCCGACTTCGCGCCKGCTTCAATCTTCACCGCCGAGCGAATGTAGTCACCTTCGCGCGCGAGCGCCGTTGGGTACCAAAGCAGCAGGGTTTGACCATCCGCATCATCTGGATCAAGCTCGATGCGCAATCGGTCGTTGTCGAAGCTCGCCAAGCGCAGGCTAAGTTGCGCGGCTAGCGGGCCGCCGATATAGGTCTGGCATGCGGCTCGGATTTCATCGAGCCGTTTCCGCCGTTGCTTGCCACTCAAGGCGTCCAGTTCAGCGGGCTCAACAGCTTGGCCGATGTCTTCCCGAAACACTGTGATGTCGATGTCTTCTGAGAAGCGAGGGATCAGGTCGAAGGCTTTGGACAGTGATGTGCCACCTTTGAACAGCAGCCGCGGGCTGCCGTCCTCCAGTCCGTTGAACAGCGCATCGAGTGTCCAGCACACCCAAAAGTCTTTCTCGACGTTCTGGGCCGGTGTACCGAGCCGCGTCGCGGTCTCAGTGAATAGGCCGGCACGGTCCGCGTCGCTACTGGCGATGATTTCTTTGTATGCCGAGTTCATGTCGTCGATCCCGGCGTCGGGTCAAAACCTGGCACCGTGCGAAGGTAGTCTTGCATCCAGGCGGGCAGCAGGCCGAAACCTTGAGCGAGGTCGGCGCATATCGCGGCGCCATGCTTGGCGTCGCTGAGCACACGCGCAAGCTTTTGCCGGATGCGATCACCGTCCGTGGACAGCATGTCTTTCAGCCAGTACAGGGCTTGCACGACCCGCATTGCGGGGCGACCCGCCCAATACAGTCGGCTTGTCGCGGCGGTCTTAAAGACGATGTTCAGGCGGTCGATCTGCAGGTTGCGGCGGCGCGTGTCGGAGTAGATCGTGACCTGCGCCGGTACAGCGTCGGTCAAGCCCAGATCGTTCGCGGCTGTCATGCCGTCGACCAGCAGGCGTGACTGATCGCGTCTGGCTAGGGCGTCGAGAACAGCCCGATAGTCCGGTGCGCTTGGGCGACCGGTCAGGCGATTGGTGTTTGGAAGGTCGTACAGCCCTCGGTCGATGCGCCGTAGGGCGCTGCGGGCAACCAGGCGCTGCATGGCCTTATCGACCGCGTCGCGCGAGCCCAGGGATGCGAAGTCGGCAGGCATCCACACGCGGCCGGGGCCGGCCGCCTGGATCTGGTCTGCGATTTGGTCAATGGTGGGCAATGCGTCCTCCTGTCCGAAAAATGTATACAAAGTTCGGACAGGTTGCAAGAGGACGATATTCCGTTTGTCCGAAGTTTGTATACAAATTTCGGACAGTGCGGCTGGCTTAGGTCCAAGACAGCCAGCGGGCGCAAGCTTGGTCTAAGTGTGCAAGCACCAGTATCGTGCGAGGCGTGCTGCGGTCATTGTGACTTGCCGTAGTGCGGTCATCAGTGGCCAACGAGATTAAGATTCAAGATACGCGTTGCCTGCC
>NZ_JBFULE010000895.1:0-2037 GCF_056400485.1 Roseateles sp. P5_B10 | reverse complement strand
CTGCTGGGCCTCGTCCAGCGGCGTGTTGGGCAGCATCAGCACGAACTCCTCGCCGCCGTAGCGCGCCACCATGTCACCGGGCCGCAGCGAGGCTTGCGTGCGCTCGGCCAGCGACTTCAGCGCGATGTCGCCGGCGTGGTGGCCGAGGCTGTCGTTGAGCTTCTTGAAGTTGTCGATGTCCAGCAAAGCCAGGGCCACGCGAGTTGACTCCCGCTCGGCCTTGGCCTGCTCGATGCCGAAGGCCTGGATGAGGCCGCGGCGGTTGGCTACTTGCGTGAGCTGGTCGGTGTGGACTTCGTTGGACAGCCGGCGCAGCTCGCCCTCCAGCTCGTCGACGCGCTGGTTCAGCGCGGCCGCGCGGTCGTGCTCGAGGGTCAGGCGCGCTTGAGTCTGGGACACCAGGCTCTGCACGCTGCGGCTCTCCTCGACCATCTCACGCACGGTGCCAGTCAGGCTTTCCAGCGAATCGGCCTGCTCGATGGCCTCGGCATAGCGGCCGACGCTGGTCTGGAAGCGGTCGGTGTGCTGGCCCAGCTCGCCGAGTTCGGCCAGCATGCGCTGGATGAGGCCCTTCAGGGAATCTCGCGCCTTGGAGCGTTCCTCGCGCAGCGCGCGCTGGCGCTCGCGTGTGCCCGACAGCAGTTCGGACACGGTGCGCACGCCGCGGCCCGACAGGCCTTGGGCGAGTGCGTTGCTCATCGCCTCGGCCTGGCCCCGGGCCCAGGAATCGTCCTCGGCCAGATCGACGAGACTGCCGCTCAGCTCGCGGCACAGGCCGCCGAGTTCATCAAAGAGATGGCGGCGGTGGTCCAGCAGATGCCGGGCGCGCAGGCACAGCGCGGCCATCTGCGTGGCGCGGTCGGGGCTGGCGCCATGGGACTTCAATTCGGCCTGGGCGGCGTCGAGCTCGCGCATCAAGGCGTCGGCAGGCGTCGCCTCGGTCTGCGGCGAGCGCAGCGCATGGCGCACCGTGCCGTTCAGTTCGCTGCTGACGTCGGCCCAGTGGGGGCTGGTGTCAACAACCGGCGGCGTCGTGTCGCGCAGGCCGGTGCGGCTGAGTTCACCAAAGCCGGTGCTCTCGCGAAAACGGGACGTTTCGCCAAAGCCCGTCTCGGCAAATGTGCTCTCGGAGAAGAACTGGCTGGGTGTGCCGCCGTCCTCATCCGTCTCCACGCCGCTGCCGTCGCCGTCCTTGTCCCAGCTTGCCACCAGTTGGCCCAGGCGCTTGACGAGCTTGCCGCTGTCGTTGCGGCCCAGCTCCAGCACGCGGCTGATGCCGTCCTTCTTGCGCGCCAGCGTCCAGTGCTTGCCGCCGCGCTCCAGGCCGCGCAACAGGCGCTCGATGGCCTGGGCCAGGGCCTCGGCCTGGGCCGCGGGGCCGGCCACGTCGAGCAGCTTGTCGACCTGGCGTTGCAGTTCGTCGAGCTTTTGTTCACGCAAGGCGGTCTGCAGCTCCTGGCGCGTGCTGCCCGAGGGCAGGGCCAGGCTGATCAGCTTGGACATCAGCTGCTGGAGGCGCTCGGAGACGGCGCTGGTGGCGCCACTGGCGGCCTGCGCCGGCTCGCCACCGCTTTCGATAGCGTAGGCACGGGCGTAGTTCTCGGGCGTGGGTTCCAGCCGGGCCTGGGCGAGGCGCTGCAGCGCGGCCTTGGCCAGTTGGGCCGGAGGCAGTTGCGAACGCATTAACGTTGCCCGCGAGACGTCACGTCGTTGTTGCCGTCGGCCTGCGTGATCCAGGGCGCCTTGCGTGGCAGCACGGTCTGGGCGATCCAGCGCTCCAGCTCATCGGGCGGCAGCGCCTTGCTGAACAGGAAGCCTTGCATCAGCGAGCAGCCCAGGCGGTGCAGCACTTCCATCTGGCGCAGCGTCTCGACACCCTCGGCAATGACGCGCAAGCCCAGGGCCCGCGCCAACGCAATGATGGCCGTGACGACGGCCGAGCTTTGCGGCGTGATGCCGAGGTCGCGCACGAAGGTGCGGTCGATCTTCACTTCCGAGATCGGCAGCGTCGTCAGGTAGGCGAGGGACGAATAGCCG
>NZ_JBFULE010000894.1:0-2038 GCF_056400485.1 Roseateles sp. P5_B10 | reverse complement strand
GGGCCGGCTCTTCCTGCGCGGCATCAGCGACAACACGCCCAGCCAGCAGTTGACCCGGCACACCCTGGCCACGAACCGGCTCATCGAGATCTTCTCGGGCAAGCCCAAGCTGTTGCCCGGCGACACCTTCGCGATGGACTTCGTGCCGGGCAAGGGCACGCAGTTCTACATCTCGGGCCAGGCCCAGGGCGAGCCGGTCGGTGACGACGAGTTCTTCACGCTGGTGCTGCGCATCTGGTTCGGCGATTCGCCGGCCGACACGCAGCTGCGCGATGCCCTGCTGGATGGCGGCAAGGACTGACCAGGGCCAGCCGCTTCTAGTTGCCCAAAGCGATGCGCGCCATCTCGAAGCGGGCACCGCCATCGCCATGCGGGCTGATGTGCACGACGCGGAACTGCTTGGCGGTGCCGGCGCGCCTCAGCTCGAGCGATAGGCGTCGGCGTCCAGCCCGAGGCGGCGGATGCGGTCGTGCAGCGTCTTGCGCGCCAGGCCCAGGCGCTCGCCGGCCTTGGCAATATTGCCGCCGCTCTCCTGCAAGGCCTGCACGATCCACTGCCGCTCGACGGCAGCCAGCGCCTCGTCCAGCGGCGCCTGCGGCAGGGCGGCCGGCTCGTTAGTCAGCTGCGGCACAGGAGGGGCAGCCTCGGTGACGAGGCCCAGCACCCAGCGCTCGGCAAAGTTGCGCAGCTCGCGCACATTGCCCGGCCAGTCGCGCGCTGCCCAAGCGGCGAGTTGGGCGGCGCTCCAGGCCGGCACCGGGCGCTGCAGGCGTTCGCCAGCCTGGGCGCAGAAATGGCTCAGCAGCAGCGGGATGTCCTCGCGGCGCTGGCGCAGCGGCGGCAGCGCGATGCTGGCCACGTCCAGGCGGTAGAACAGGTCCTCGCGAAAGCGCCCTTCCCGGGCCAGCTCCAGCAGGTCCACCTTGGTCGCGGCGACGACGCGGCAGGCCAGCGGCACGGCCGTGTTGGCGCCCAGGCGCTCGACGCTGCGCTCCTGCAGCACACGCAGCATCTTGACCTGCAGGGCCATAGGCATGGACTCGATCTCGTCGAGGAAGACCGTGCCGTCGCCTGCGAACTCGAGCTTGCCGATGCGGCGCTTGGCGGCACCCGTGTAGGCCCCGGCCTCGGCGCCAAAGATCTCGGACTCGAACACGCTCTCCGGCAGAGCGCCGCAGTTGATGGCGACGAAAGGACCGGTCGCGCCACTGGCCGCGTGCAGGGCGCGGGCGACGACCTCCTTGCCGGCACCGGTCTCGCCATGGATGAGCACGTCTACACGTGCCGGACCGAGGGTGGCGATCAGCGTGCGCAGTTGCTCCATCGCGGCACTCGCTCCCAGCAAGCCGTCGGCGGGTCCGCCGGCAAGCTGGGCCTTCAGCCGCCGGTTTTCCAGCACCAGGCGGCGCTGGGCCAGCGCGCGGCGCACGACCTCGACGAGATGCTCCGCCGAGAAGGGTTTCTCGATGAAATCCCAAGCGCCATCGCGCATCGCTTCCACCGCCATGCCGATGTCGCCGTGGCCGGTGACGAGGATGACGGGCAGCTCGGGGTCCTGCTCGCGCAGGCGCTGCAGCAATGAGAGGCCGCTGTCGCCGGGCAGTTGCACATCGCAGACGACGATGCCAGCAAAGCCCGGCTGCAGCCAGGCGCGCGCCGCCTCGGCGGACTCCACGCCGTGACACCGCAGGTCGGCCAGGCGCAGGCTCTGGGCCGTGGCCAGGCGCACCTGCTCGTCGTCTTCGACGAGCAGCACATCGGTAGGTTCAGGCGCGGCCATGCGGCGATTGTGTGATGGGCAGCCTGAGGATGAACTGCGCCCCACCCTCGGGTCGATTGCCGCCCTGCAGCGAGCCACCCAGCGCGTTGGCGATGGAAGCCGAGATGGACAGCCCCAGCCCCAGGCCGTCACCGCGGCGCTTGGTCGTGAAGAAAGGCTCGAAGAGGCGCGCCTGCACATCGTCGCTCAGCCCGGAGCCGTCGTCGCTCACGCGCAGCAGCGCCTGGCCGGCATCGACCTCGGCCTGCAGCGTTACCG
>NZ_JBFULE010000893.1:0-2045 GCF_056400485.1 Roseateles sp. P5_B10 | reverse complement strand
GAACAGGGCCAGCGCTTCATCCAGGCCGCGGTGCACATGGCTGCGGCAGAACACCGCGTAGTCGGTCACCGGCGCGCAGATCAGCGACGCGAGCTTGAGGGCCGCGCAGGCGGCGATGCCGTCCACGATGATGAGGCTGCGCTTGCTGGCCGCGACGAGCATGGCGCCAACCATGACGGCGATCTCGTGGCCACCGAAGGCCGCGATGATGTCCATGGGGTCCTTGGCGTCGCGATGGCGGGCCAGGGCGCCTTGCAGCACGTCGAGCAGATGGACGAGATCGTCCTGGCGCATGGTCGGGCCAGAGACGATGAAGTCGCGCACCGGTTGGTCGGACAGCCGCGCCAGCACCAGGGCGGCGCATTCGGGCGAGCCCTGGCCCATGGAGGCGCAGGCCAGCACATTGCCGGGCAGGTTGTCGGCGATCTCCATGCCGACGCGCACGCCAGCGTGGGCCTGCTCGACGCTCATCGCATGCGCGGTGCGCGCGTTGCGCGTGCCATGGGCGACCTTGCGCGCCAGCAGCCGGGCGTGAGGGGGCRGGTTCTCGGCGACGCCGCAGTCGACGACGGTCAGGTGCAGGCCCTGCAGCCRGGCAAAGACTGACACCGGCAACTGGGCATGCAGGGCCATCTGCACCTGGTCCCTGGTGGCACGGCCCCATTGGGCGCCGACGCCGTCGACGACGATGCCGTGATCGGAAGCGAAAAGACCGAGCACCGGGTCGCGAAAGCGCGGCGTCAGGCTGTTCTGCACGAGCCCGAGGCGGACGGCCAGTGGTTCCAGTTCGCCGAGGCCGCCAGCGATGGCCGAGCGTCGATCGACGCGGTCACGCAGGGCTTTTTCCAGCTCGGGATTGGCGGTGGGGGAGATCAGCGACTGTTGGGCAACGGTCATGGCGCAGGCGTTGTCAGACCCCGCATTTCAACTCAACCGAGGAACAAGCGATAGACCGGATTGGAGGTTTCGTCTTCGAAGGGGTAGTTCAAGCCGTTGAGGAACTCTCGCAAAGCCGCCGCATCGCCCCTGGGAACCTGGATGCCGACAAGGATGCGGCCGTAGTCCGCACCCTGGTTGCGGTAGTGGAAAAGGCTGATGTTCCAGTCGGGGTGCATGCTGGACAGGAAGCGCATCAGCGCGCCCGGCCGTTCTGGAAAGACGAAGCGATAGAGGCGCTCGTCGCGTGCCAGTTCGCTGCGCCCACCCACCATGTGGCGGATGTGCTGCTTCGCGAGTTCGTCGTTGGTCAGGTCCAGCGTCTCGAAGCCGGCCTTGCTGAAGGTGCGGGCCAGCTTGGCAGCGTCGTCGGGCTTGGAGATGGCGATGCCGACGAAGATATGGGCGACGTCCGCGCCGGCGATGCGGTAGTTGAACTCGGTGACGCTGCGCGGGCCGAGCAACTCGCAGAAGCGCTTGAAGCTGCCGCGCGCCTCGGGGATGGTGACGGCAAACAACGCCTCGCGGTGCTCGCCGACCTCGGCCCGCTCGGCGACGAAGCGCAGGCGGTCGAAGTTCATGTTGGCGCCGCAGGTGATGGCGACCAGCGTTTCGCCCTTGGCGCCAGTCGTCGCGGCGTATTGCTTGACGGCGGCGACGCTCATCGCCCCTGAGGGCTCAAGAATGGAACGCGTGTCCTCGAAGACATCCTTGATGGCCGCGCAAACGGCGTCGGTGTCGACGACGATGTAGTCGTCAACCAGCTCGCGGGCGATGCGGAAGGTTTCCTCGCCCACCAGCTTGACGGCGGTACCGTCGGCGAACAGGCCGACGTCACTGAGCGTCACGCGCTTGCCGGCCTTCACCGAGCGCAGCATGGCGTCAGAGTCGGTGGTCTGCACGCCGATGATCTTGATCTCCGGACGCAGCGCTTTGACGTAGGCAGCAACGCCGGAGATGAGGCCGCCGCCGCCGATGGCGACGAAGATCGCGTCGATGGGGCCGGGATGCTGGCGCAGCAGCTCCATGGCGATGGTGCCCTGGCCGGCGATGACGTCGGGGTCGTCAAAGGGGTGGACGAAGGTCAGGCCTTGCGCGCTCTCCAGTTC
>NZ_JBFULE010000892.1:0-2051 GCF_056400485.1 Roseateles sp. P5_B10 | reverse complement strand
GCCAGGCCCCGTGCCTGGCTTTTGTTTTTTGTTTCGCCATGACGCTCGACCATGACGCTCGATGAATGGCTCGCTCACTGCGAGCGCCTGCACCCCAAGTCCATCGACATGACGCTGGACCGCGTCGCGACCGTGCGCGAGCGGCTGGGCATTGCCTTCGACTGCCCCACCATCGTCGTCGCCGGCACCAATGGCAAGGGCTCGACCTGCGCGATGCTGGAATCCATCGCGCTGCACGCCGGCTATCGCGTCGGCCTCTACATCAAGCCCCATCTCGTGCATTTCCAGGAGCGCTGCCGTGTGGGTGGCGCACCGGTGGCGGCCGAGTCGCTGGAGCCGCACTTCGAGGCCGTCGAGGCCGCGCGCGGGGGCATCACGTTGACCTATTTCGAGTTCACGATGCTGGCCATCCTGCGGCGCCTGCAAGAGGAACCGCTGGACCTGGTCATCCTCGAGGTGGGCATGGGCGGCCGGCTGGACGCCGTCAACGTCATCGACAGCGACTGTGCCGTCATCACCAGCATCGACTTGGACCACACCGAATTCCTCGGCCCCGATCGTGAAAGCGTGGGCCGCGAGAAGGCCGGCATCATGCGCACGGGCCGGCCTGTCGTCGTCAGCGACCCGATGCCGCCGGCCTCGCTGGCGGAGCGGGCCATGGAGATCGGCGCCGACCTGCGGCAGCTGGGCCGCGACTTCACCTTCAGCGGTGACCGCACGCAATGGCAATGGGCCGGGCGAGCCAAGCGCTTCTCCGGCATGGCCTATCCGGCGCTGCGCGGTGTCAACCAGCTGCTGAACGCCGCCGGGGTGCTGGCTGCCTTCGAGGCGCTAGCCGACCGGCTGCCCATCAGCGCCCAGGCTGTGCGCACCGGCCTGGCCCTGGTCGAGCTGCCGGGCCGCTTCCAGGTGCTGGCTGGCCAGCCGGCCGTCGTGCTCGACGTCGCCCACAACCCCCACGCCGTCGCGGCGCTGGCCCAGAACCTGGACCAAATGGGCTTTTTCCCGCGCACCCATGCCGTTTTTGGGGCGATGGCGGACAAGGACCTGGCGGGCATCCTGGCCAGGATCGCGCCGCTGGTGGACGTCTGGCATTTCACCGACCTGGCCATTCCCCGCGCCGCCAAGGCCGAGCAGCTTGAAGCGGCCTTTCTCGCCGCAGGGCTGAAGACGCCGCCCGATGTCGCGACGCACACCCATGCCAACCCGCTGGACGCCCTGCATGCAGCGGCGGCCGGGGCGACCACGGCCGATAGAATCCTCGTCTTCGGTTCCTTCTACACCGTGGGCGGGGTGCTTCAACAGGGCCTGCCGCGCGTGACGGCTGGTGCTACCGCACCCCAGCCCCCCACCTTCCACTGACGCCAGACGCTGCCGATGGGCCTGTTTTCCTTTCTCAAGCGCGATGACACCGCCGCTGCGGTGCCGCCCAAAAAGTCGGCCAAGTCCGGCGCCAAGGCGGCCGACGACGTGCAGCAGCTGCGCTTGCGCGCCCGCCGCCGCCTTATCGGCGCGGCCGTGCTGGTGGCGGCCGGTGTGGTCGGCTTCCCTCTGATCTTCGAAACCCAGCCGCGGCCGATTCCCGTCGACTTGCCCATCGACATCCCCCGCAAGGACACCGCGCCGCCGCTGGCCGTGCCGACGCGTGAGCCCCTGGCCCAGGCCGATACCGCCGCCGCGCCAGAAGTCGCGCCGCCTGCAGCCGCCAGTGCCGTGGCACCGGCGGAGGCCAAGCCCGCCGAAAAGCCGCCGGTCAGACTTGCCGAAAAGCCTGCTGAAAAACCAGCCGACAAGCCGGCCGACAACAAACCGGTAGATAAGCCGGCCGACAAACCCAAGGCCCACGCCAACGACGGCGCACGCGCCCAGGCCCTGCTGGAGGGCAAGGAGACATCGGCCAGCACGCCTGCTGCTTCTGCCGCACGCTTCATCGTGCAGGTAGGCGCCTACGGTGAGAACAAGACCGCGCAGGACGTACGCAGCAAGGTCGAGAAGCTCGGCCTCAAGACCTATGCGCAGGCCGTGGACACGGCCGATGGTCGTCGCGTGCG
>NZ_JBFULE010000891.1:0-2054 GCF_056400485.1 Roseateles sp. P5_B10 | reverse complement strand
CTGCACGATCTTGTACTCGCCGCCTTCGCAGGTGACGGGGTAGCCGAACATGACTTCCTTGGGGATGCCGTATTCGCCGCCCGAGGGGATGCCCATCGTCACCCACTTGCCGTTGGTGCCCAGCGCCCAGTCGCGCATGTGGTCGATGGCGGCATTGGCAGCCGAGGCGGCCGACGACAGGCCGCGAGCGGCAATGATGGCCGCGCCGCGCTTGCCGACGGTCGGCAGGAAGGTGTTGCGGTTCCAGTCTTCGTCGTTGATCAGCGCCTTGACCGACTGGCCGTCGATGGTGGCGTTGCGGTAGTCGGCGTACATCGTGGGCGAGTGGTTGCCCCAGACGGCCAGCTTCTCGATCGAGCCGACCGGCTTGCCGGTCTTGGAGGCGATTTGCGAGGCAGCGCGGTTGTGGTCCAGGCGCAGCATGGCGGTGAAGTTCTTGGCCGGCAGGTCCGGGGCCGACTTCATGGCGATGTAGGCATTGGTGTTGGCGGGGTTGCCGACCACCAGCACGCGCACGTTGCGCGAGGCGACGGCGTTCAGGGCCTTGCCCTGCACCGTGAAGATCTGGGCGTTCGCGGCCAGCAGGTCGGCGCGTTCCATGCCGGGGCCGCGCGGGCGGGCGCCGACGAGCAGGGCGTAGTCGGTGTCCTTGAAGGCGGTCATCGGGTCGCTGTGGGCCTCGATGCCGGCCAGCAGCGGGAAGGCGCAGTCTTCGAGTTCCATGATCACGCCCTTCAGCGCGTTCTGAGCCTTCTCGTCGGGAATCTCCAGCAGCTGCAGGATGACGGGCTGGTCCTTGCCCAGCATTTCGCCGGAGGCGATGCGGAACAGCAGGGCGTAGCCAATCTGGCCAGCTGCGCCGGTGACGGCGACGCGAACGGGTTTCTTGCTCATGGAGATCTCCGGGGACAGTTGATGAAGCTGGTGTCTAGGCGGCGCCGCGCGCATCGCCTGAAGGCGGGGAAGTGTACGGGCATACCCTGTGCTGCAATGCGCGCATGCCCCCAATGAAGCCAAGGCCGCCCGCCCCCCTGTACGAGCAAATCCGCCAGTTGATCGTTGCGGCGCTGGCAGCGGGCGAGTGGCGGCCGGGCGACGCCCTGCCCAGCGAGGCCGCGCTGGCCGAGCGCTTCCATGCCAGTTCGGGCACCGTCAGAAAGGCGATGGACGAACTGGCAGCGGCCCATGTCGTCGAGCGCCGCCAGGGCGCCGGCACCTTTGTGTCGACGCATACCGCGCCGCGCGACGCCTACCGCTTCCTGCGCCTGGTGGCCGACGATGGCACCACCGGCCTCACGCGCGAGCTGCTGCATTGCCGGCGGGCGCGGGCGACAGCCGAGACGGCGCGGGCCCTGCATCTGCGCACGTCCGAGCCCGTCCTCGAGGTCAGGCGGCTGCTGTTGCGGCGCGGCCGCGCTGTCGTGCTCGACGACCTCTGGCTGCCGGAACGGCACTTCCGCGGGCTCAGCAGCGAAGTCATCAACGCCTACCCCGGCACGTTGTACGCGCTGTTCGAGGAGCGCTTCCAGGTGCACATGGTGCGCGCCGAGGAGAAGCTGCGTGCAGTGGCGGCCACCGCCGAGGCCGCCGAACTGCTGGGTGTTGCCGACGGCGCACCCCTGCTCAGTGTCGAGCGCGTGGCGTTCACCTATGGCGACCGACCGGTCGAATTGCGTCGCGGGCTTTACCACACCGAAGCAGACCACTACCTCAATGAGTTGAACTGAATCTGACAATGCCGCAGTGCAGCAAGTGCGAAGGTTGACGGGGATCTAGGCCCTAGAATCTTTCGGTTTCACATTGATTACGCAGGCTCGACCATGACGGACAGTGTCAAGAAAAGACCGGTCTATACCAATATTCACGTCACACAGATCGTCAGCTACCGCCTCCCGCCTGCCGGCATCGTCTCCATCCTGCATCGCATCAGCGGCTTCCTGATGTTCCTGCTGCTGCCCTTCGTGGTCTGGATGCTGGACAGCAGCCTGAGCACGGAAATCTCCTTCGAGACCTTCACGAACGTGTTCGTGGCCGGCTTCGCAGGCATCCCGGGC
>NZ_JBFULE010000890.1:0-2056 GCF_056400485.1 Roseateles sp. P5_B10 | reverse complement strand
GGGCAGGCCAGCCCGGCCTTGGCCGTGCGCGTGATGCGCACGTTGGCGACGCTGACGCGGCCCGTGCCGGTCGCGTCGATGGCGAATGGCAGCCTGACCTTGGAGAAGTCGGCGCCTTCGCGCGTGAAGCAGCTCATGGCCAGGGCGACGTGCTGCCAGCCCTTGCCGGCCCAGCTGCGGGCCGGCTCGATGAGGTTGACGCCGCGCTCGCAGCCGTCGCCGCAACTGAGCTTGGCACGCACACCGCCCTTGGCGAGTTCGGCCACATCGAGGTCGAACTCCAGCGTGCCGCCCAGGTAGGGGCGCAAGTCCAGCGGCTCGCGGCTTTCGATGCGCAGCGTGGCCTGCCAGAGATCCTTCCAGTCCAGCAACACGGCCTCGCGTTTGCCGCCGGTCGTGAGTGCGCTAGCGGCCAGCGTGCTGGCTCGTGCGTAGTCGGCGGTCGGCGCCGGGACGACGACGCCGTCGCCTGTCAGCTCGACCTGTTTCTCCCAGTGGCCGACGACAGTGCGCCAGGCGGCCGATGGCGCCGGCAGGAGGGTGATGTCGGGCGCTGCCTGCGCCAGGGCGCCCAGGGCCGCCGTGGTGAGCAGCGCGCCTAGGATTGCCGTGCGAACGCCGCTCACTTGTAGCGCCCCATCTTGACCTTCAGCACGCGCGGGTTCGCGACGAAGTTCAGGCCCCAGTCGACCTGGTCGCCGTTCCAGCGGCGCTCCGTCACCCACTTGCCGCTGGCGTCGAAGTGGCCTTCCTCGGCGTATTCGATCAGCGCGCGGCTGCTGCCTTCGATGTCGTCGATGCGCACGCGTGCCTGCTGGCCCACCAGCAGGAATTCGTCGTCGCCGATCTGCGCGATGGACACGCCACCGACGAGCTTGGCGGCATGCGCCGGCGCCTCCTTCTGGTTGCCCGGCCATTCACGCTCGCCGAACTGCCACTGGCCGAAGGTGACGTGGGCCTTCCAGCCCTTCATCGTGACGAACTGATCGGCATGGTCGTCGGGCTCGGACACGCCGTGCGTGCGGCCCTCGAAGGCCCATCGCGCCCACTGGCGCTGCATCGGCCGGAAGGCGGCGAAGATCTTGGCGAAAGGCTCCAGCGTGGCCTTGTCGTTGGTCTTGGCGCCGAGCGGGTAGTTGGCGTAATCGAAGTAGTCGATGCCGAAGGGCGAGACGCCGATGGAGCCGCTGCCCAGGATCTGATAGAGGTAGCGGGCATAGAGCTCGGCATTGCCGATCTCGGGCACGAACAAGGCGTTGTCGGGACGCTTGAACTTGGCCAGATTGGCGTTGAGCTTGGCCGACTCGGGGTTGTAGATATCGGGGCCGACGATGTCGATGGCGGGCGCGGCGGCCTTGTAGATGTCGATGACGTCGTAGGTCGGGCCGCCGCTGGCGAAGTTCTTGTTCCAGGGCTTGGGCGGCTGCTCCAGCGGGTCGCGCAGCGCGTTGTTGACATACATCGGCAGGTCGTAGACGGCGCGGCCGGCCTTGGCGATCTCGCCGATGTAGCGGGCCTTGGCCCAGGCGTGGAAGTACTCGTCGGCGTAGTCGCCGTAGACGGCGCGCCAGTTGCCCTTGGCCGCGCCCGGCACCGGCGCCTTCTTGCGCGCCAGCACGGCGGCTGGCACGTCGGCTTCGAAAGCGGCCTGTGCCGTCTTGCCGAAGTCGCGCACCAGGCCGAAGGTGCCAACCTCGTTTTCCACCTGCACCATCAGCACGGTGCGCTCGTTCTCGTCGATCTTCTTCAGGTGGGCCATCAGCGCCGTGAAGGCTCGTCTGTCGGCCTTGAGCGTTTCTTCGCCGAGGGGCGAGAGGCAGTAGCTGTTCTTGCCGTCCGGCTCGACCATGCGCGGGAAGCGCTGGTTGTCGAACTTGACCCAGGCGGGCGTGTACTGCGGGCTGGTGTTCTTCCAGGTGCCGAACCACAGCAGCACCACGCGCACCTTGTTCTCGCGCGCCTGCTTGACGAGGGTGTCGACGAAGGAGAAGTCGAAGTGGCCTTCGACGGGTTCGATCTGCTCCCAGGCCACCGGCACCTCCACGGTGTTGGCGTG
>NZ_JBFULE010000889.1:0-2057 GCF_056400485.1 Roseateles sp. P5_B10 | reverse complement strand
CAACAGCTTCGGAGGCCTGGAGAACGTGGATGAATCGTTGGCGGACCGCGTATCGGTGCGGCTCAACCTCAGACACTTCGACGACGATGAGGCCTGGGCCAAGTTCCTGGCCGAGATCGGCAACCGCACGCGTTGCATCGATTTCAAGCTCCTGGCGGACAGAGCGTTCGTCAAGCTCACGCACAAGGCCGTGCTTGGCAACCGGCGCCGCACGAAGCTGCTGCTCACCGAGGCCGTGCTCGTGGCCATCGACGCCAAGGCACAAGCCGTCGACCGCAGTCATTTCGAGATCGCCTTCCAGCGCGTCAGCGGCTCCTCGAGCCAGGTGGTGAACCCGTATGCCGCCGCGTGACCAATGCCGGCTCGCTATCGCCGTCGCGCCGATGCCGGGTGAGTCGGCCATGAGCCATGTCCTGCGCGCCTTCCAGGCCAACGGTGTTCAGTACGAGGAAGGCATGAGGTGGATGGGTCTCGATCGGCGGCAGGCGCTGAACGATGTCGACGTCTCGGTCTTGGCATGGGCGCTCCATGCCGACGCCGACGACGTGCGCCATCGGATGACCTTGCTCGAGTGGCGCGGTGGCGGCCGGTGGGTGCATCTCGCCGGCCAGCGGCTGTGTCGATGGGTCGCGCCCACGTCCATGTTGGCGAAGGTGTGTCCGGCGTGCCTCCGCGAGACGGGCTTCGCGCGGATAGCCTGGCTGACGAGGGCGGTACCGGCCTGCCGGCGGCACGGCTACAGCCTGGTGCAGGAATGCGCCAGCTGCGGCCGGGCCATCCGGTGGGCGAGGCCAGCCCTGCGCATCTGCGGGTGTGGACGATTCTTCAAGCTCGCCGGGGAGGCCGCGACACTCGAGCCCGAACTGGCCCCATGGCTTGACTGGGCCGAGGCCGTCCTGCAGGGCGACGATACGGCACCGCATGCCATGCGCAGGCTGCCACCGCTGCTACAAGACATGACGCTCGACGGCGCCTACCGTCTGATCGAAGCGTTCGGCCTGTTGGAGTCGCCAGGTGATCCTGTCCGCAACGTGCGGCACAGCTCAGCGAGCCTGACCCAGGTAGGTGGTGTACTCGTGCGGGGCTTGCGGCGGCTCACCGAGCTGGGGCGTTTCGAAGCCGTCGCGCCCCAAGCGTTCGATGTTGTCCATCTCCCGGTTCTCGCCGAGATCGCGGACGAGCCAGCCGCCGAGACGGACGGCCAGAGGGCAGCTTGGCTGCTGGACATCCATCGTGCTTCGCGGCCGCCCGGAGTTCGCCGCGTCGGCGCGCGGCCTCGCCGACAGATGCCGTTGTTCGTATGAAGGGCACGCCGTGCATCCTGAAGTTCGGTGTGCCTAGGCCGTTCCAGTTCGAGGCGCCCAGTTCTTGGTTGTCGCGGCTCGCGCTTGCACAGGGGCTGTCGTCAATCGACGAGTTGCTGCGGTTCTTGAGCTTGCCCACGGAGGTTGACTTGGACTGGTACCTGAGCGGGCCGGCACTGCAAGACCTTCTGCGGAGATGCAATCTGCCCGCTCATTCCTTCGCCATCGCTGACCGGTTGATGTCTAGCGTCTTGGCTTCCGGGATGGGCGCCAAGCAGTTTCTGCTGGCGGGGAGGAAGGGCATTGCCCGATTCCGCTATTGCCCTCGCTGCATGTCCGAGCGCCGGGTGGGCTATCTCGACATCCATTGGCGGTTCAAGGTGTGGCTATGGTGCCCTATCCATAACGGCCTGCTGCTGGACGCGTGCGCCGACTGCGAGACCATGCTGGAGCACCCCTGTCTCATCGAGGGGACCAGGGCCGCTCGGGCGGGCCATGCCTCGCTTGCACGCTGCCTGCGCTGCTGCACAGCGCTAGACGCCGACGAACTGCAGTCGCTCGCGGAGGAAGCTATGAAGTCGTTGAGCAGCGTGGAGYGGCTGTGGCTAATCAACGGTCGAGCACTGCTGTCAGCGTTGGTTCACCGGAGCTACCAATTTCGACGCCAACAGCACAAGCTGGAAGGGCTCGTGGCGATGTATGCCTCGGGCGTGTTGCCGATGGCGGGCCTTCAGGATGCGCTTGATCAGAAGC
>NZ_JBFULE010000888.1:0-2060 GCF_056400485.1 Roseateles sp. P5_B10 | reverse complement strand
GCACCCGGCTCATGGCTTCACACCAGGCGGCAGGCTGGGGGCGGACGCAGGCGCCTCGTCCGATCGCTGGCTCACGCCCGCCTCCGTGTTGGAAGCAGTGGGCGGGCGCGGCGACGCCAGCGTCATCTGCAACACGATGCCTGCTCTGGATCCCGTCTGCTCAGATACGCCGGTGAACCAACCGCCCGCCTCCAGAGCCTCGATCAAACGGCTACGAGACACATCAGCTGGCGCCTCAAGCAGCAGTCTCACCTCAAGCCCCTGGAGATCAAATTCCTTCAACAGAACGCCATTGGGCAGCCGACGCGAAAGGTGGTCTAAAACTTCCAGCGGCTGAGCTGCAGTCAGAGGCGCCAGCAGCGCGGCGAGGTCTTGCTGGAGTGCCGCTGCACGCTCGCGCGCCTTCAAAACAGGCTCTACCTGAGTACGCAAAGCCTCCGCCTCGGCGGCGCTTGAAACATGCGCCTGGTAAGCGTCCCACGTGTCGTGTGTGGCATAACCGGTCAGGGCCAGCAGGGCGAGGAGAGCGACGGATGCAATCGCCTGCAACGGCCTCATTGAGCCCTGGCCCAGTTGATGCAGCGCCACTGGCGAAACCAAGGGTGTTCGCCACGCAAGTGTCTCTACGGCCGGCCGCTGCACTTCGGCGCCGCCACCCAGTCCACTGGCACGTACAAAGGCCTGCCATTCCTCGTCCGAGGGCAGGCGCGGCCACCAGCGACTGACACGCAGGATGCCACCAGCCCAGACCTGGCCCTCAAAGCCTTCTAGCGCGGCCAACAGACGAACTCCCTGGTCAAGCAGTGGTTCATGCAAAGTTGATTCGGGCCAGCACCGGACCGACGGCGCCAAGTCCGACACGGTGTCGCGTGGGATGGCGTGGACCTGAGCCCAGCCGGACGCGAGCTGCACCACCCAGTGGGATTCCGGAAATGGTTGCCACGCCGCTAATTGGCTACGGAGCGCACCGGACCATTCGGCGACAGGCAAGTCCCGGAGGTCGAAGGCGCGGTAGCGCATGGTGCTGCGCGCCAAGAGCACGATGGAGCGCTTCCCGGCTCGGGTCGGCTCCACCCACCCGCTACGGCGCCATTGACGCAGGGTCTGGGGGTCGAGAGAGGTCCGGGCTGGGAGTCGGAAAGTTTTCAACGGGGCTTGGGGCGGACGGGGACGTGGGGGCGGGCACCAGAGGCCTGGATCGATACTCGACCGAGTGGATGAGCCACGGCGCACGGACGCCGCTAGGCAAAACCCATAAATTGTATTCGAGGGCTTGCGGCAGGCCAGGCGCCCAGACGCGCAAGCGCAGTGCGTCGCCCGCGCGGAAGTCGGTCAGCTGATCGGTGAACGGAATGCCGGTCGCGGCAGCTGCAGCGGCCGCCGTCGGAAAAGGGGCTCTGCGGCGAAGCGTGTCAAACAAACCCCACTGCCCCTCGCCGACGCGCGGCCATGCCAGCTTGAGCAGAGGCAGAGGCGCCGTGTTCGGGTTCATTTCATGCTGAATCCGCAATCCACTCCAATCCATCATCTTCTCGCGCACTGCGGGAAGATCTCGCCAGACGGGCATGCGGGCCAGCTCATTCACACTCATCAAGCGACTATTGCGCGGAGGTGGCAAACCGAGCTCGGCGTACTCTGCCGCCTCGGCTCCATTGATGCGCCGCAGGCTATCTTCATCAACATAGTCCTCCAACACCGCGATCATTCGCGAGGCCTGCTCAAAGCTCGCCCCCAAACCGGTAAGGACGGGAAGCAGGAGATCCTGGTTTGGCACATTGAGCGACAGCAGCCCGCGGTCATCCTGGACTGACACCCATCCTCCGCCGGGCGTCCTATAGAGGCGCCCGTCATGCGTCAGCAGTTGCTCGTTCGCGAAGCCCGAGCCGGCATACCCAAAAGGTCGAGTGGTCAACCAGTACAGCGCCAATGCCTGAGCCGAATACGCCTGGGTGCGGCCTTCCGCATAGCTTTGCACGCTCTGCGCCTGCTGCCTCAACAGGTCCACGCGTTGCGACAACCGTGCAGCGACAAAGCCAATGAGCACCAGCGATGCCATCACC
>NZ_JBFULE010000887.1:0-2061 GCF_056400485.1 Roseateles sp. P5_B10 | reverse complement strand
CACCAGTACACCGTCCCGACCGGCAACTGGGACGTCAAGGGCAAGGACCTCGGCTTCAAGGAAGGCGAGTGGATCTCGACCCTGGCCAATACCTTGAAGATGGATCAGCTGATCAAGGACCACGTGGCCGTGCTGGACAAACACGACCCCGAGAAGAAGATCGGATTGATGATCGACGAGTGGGGCACCTGGTATGACGAAGTGAACCCCAGAGGCGGGCTGTTCCAGCAGAACTCCCTGCGCGACGCGCTCGTGGCGGCGCTGAACTTCCACATCTTCCATGAGCACGCGGAGCGGGTTCCGATGACGACCATCGCCCAGATGGTCAACGTCCTGCAGGCGATGATCCTGACGGACAAGGAGAAGATGGTCCTGACCCCGACCTACTACGCCTTTCAGATGTATGCGCCGTTCCAGGATGCCAAGTCGCTGCCGCTGGCCATCAAGGACAACACCAGCTACACCCTGGGCGCTGTGACCATTCCGGGCGTGAGCGCTTCGGCGGCACGCGCCAAGGACGGCAAGGTGTACCTGGCGCTGGTCAACACCGATCCGTCCAAGGCGGTCGATGTCGCCGTCRACGTYGCSGGCACGAAGGTCAACGGTGCGGCMGGCAAGGTGCTGACCTCGGCCGCGATGGACGCGCACAACACCTTCCAGGATCCGCAGGTCRTCAAGCCGGCGGCGTTCAGCGCGCGTGYCGCGGACGGCAAGCTGTCSATCAAGGTACCTGCCAAGGCCGTGATGGTGGTCGCGCTGGAGGAGTGAAGGCTTGGCGCGCGGGCTCTGCCTAGAGCCCCTGGGGCAGCACCCACTCGATGCCGATACGGCGCGTGGCCGTTCCGTCGCGCAGTTGCGCCGGGTCGGGGGCAGCAGCGGGGGTGGTGGCGGCGCGAGCCAGGCTCACGGCGTCCAGCTCGCGCTCCAGAGCCAGGGCAGGCACACCGCGCACGCCGGCCGCCATGATTTCGCGGCGCTGCACGAAGCTGCGCACGATCTTGCCGGCAGCATCGAGATCCTGTTCCACGACGACCGTGCCCGCAAGCTCGGCGCGGCGCGCGAACAGCGGAAAGCCGTTCGCGTCGGTCGCGCCCGGGCCGCTGCGCGGCACATCGGGCAGCAGATAGCCCGACGAACGCACGGCCATGGCGGTGCGCCAGGCATGCAGCGCACGCGGCGCCGTCATCCGCTGGGTGCGTACCTGCTCCTGGCTCCACCAGCGCAGCAGCTCGCAACGTGAAGCGGGTGATTGCGCGGCATAGGTCCAGCCCGGCGCCTGCAGCGCGTTGCGCACCTCGGGGGCGAGGCTGGAAGCGTTGCCCGGCGGCTTGGGCAGCGCAGCGACCAGCTCATCCTCAAACGCGCGGTCCGGCGAGGGCGGCACCTGCCGCGGGACCTGACCCCATCGAGCCAGGCGCGCCGCCTCGCCCTGCCAGGCGGCGTCGCGCTGCTCTGCGGGCAGCGCCTCGATCAGCTGCGCCACCTGCGCCACGGGCCGCGGCTGGTCGAGCCGCTGGCAAATGGCGGGTGTCTTGAGCGCATCGATCCAGATCGTGTCGCTGGGGTGCGGCGTTGCATCGGCTTGCCACAGCGCCACTTCGTTGAGCACGCGATTGCTCAATCGCTGCGCAGCCACTTCCGCCCGCAGCTCGCCCTTGCCCTGCGCGGTTTCATCGGTCAGCCATGCCGCCCAGCCGGCCTGTGCGCGCTCACGTTGTTGACGCAGCACACCCTCGGCCACGCTTCGGTGCTCCGGAGAAAGCTTCAGGTCGGCAGGCAGCTGGAACATGCCCGCCAGCAAGTCCACCGGCTGGCGCAGCAGTCCCGCATCGCGCTCCAAGCGCTCACGCAGCTTTGCTCGCTGTTCGACCATCAAGCGGCGTGCGGCTTCGTCACGCTGCTGGTCGATCAGCTCCTGAGCCATCTGCTTGTTCTTCGCCGCCGCAGCCGCCTTGTCTGGGCTCTGCCCCTCGGCCGTCACGCCGCCAACGCGACCGGGCTCCATGCCGGGAAAGGTGCCGACCTGAGCCAGCACCGCAGCCGGTGCATGCAGAAGCACCG
>NZ_JBFULE010000886.1:0-2069 GCF_056400485.1 Roseateles sp. P5_B10 | reverse complement strand
AGACCAGGCTGACCGCCTCACCGGTGGCGCCGGCGCGGCCGGTGCGGCCGATGCGGTGCACATAGTCTTCGGCCACGTTGGGCAGCTCGAAGTTGACGACGTGGGGCAGCTGGTCGATGTCGATGCCGCGGGCGGCGATGTCGGTCGCCACCAGGCAGGTCAGATCGCCGGTCTTGAAGTCGGCCAGCGCCTTGGTGCGCGCACCCTGGCTCTTGTTGCCGTGAATGGCCATGGCGCTGATGCCCTGGTCGTTCAGGTAGTCGGTCAGGCGGTTGGCGCCGTGCTTCATGCGCGTGAAGATCAGCACCTGCTGCCAGGGCTCACCGCTCACGCCGCCCTTGATCAGGTGAACCAGCAGCTCCTTCTTGCGCTCGCGGCCGACCGGATGGACCTTCTGCACGATGGCTTCGGCGGTCTGGTTGCGGCGGGCCACCTCGATCAGCGCCGGGGCGTTGAGCAGGCGGTCGGCGAGGTTCTTGATCTCGTCGCTGAAGGTCGCGCTGAACAGCAGCGACTGCTTCTTGGCCGGCAGCAGGGCCAGCACCTTCTTGATGTCGTGCACGAAGCCCATGTCGAGCATGCGGTCGGCTTCGTCCAGCACCAGGATCTGCACCTGCGACAGGTCCAGCGTGCCTTGCTGCGCGTGGTCGAGCAGGCGGCCGGGCGTGGCGACGAGGATGTCGACGCCGTCGCGCAGCTTGTTGATCTGCGGTTGCATGCCGACGCCGCCGAACATGACCATGCTCTTCAGCGGCAGGTATTTGCCGTAGGTCTGCACGCTTTCCTCGACCTGGGCAGCCAGTTCGCGGGTGGGCGTCAGCACGAGGGCGCGGATGGCGATCTTGCCGCGCTTGTTGAGCAGCTTTTCGCCGGTGGACAGGCGGTGCAGCAGCGGCAGCGTGAAGCCGGCGGTCTTGCCGGTGCCGGTCTGGGCGCCYGCCAGCAGGTCGCCACCGTTCAAGACGGCGGGGATGGCCTGGGCCTGGATGGGGGTGGGGGTGGTGTAGCCAGCGTCAGCAATGGCCTTGAGCAGCGGCGCTGCCAGGCCGAGAGAATCGAAACTCATTCGGTAGGGGGAGTGAGCACGCCTGGTCGCATCGCCTGCCGCGCCGCGGAGAGCGGCGCCAGTCTTCGGGCAGGGCGGGCAGCGTGCAGGGGCTGAAAAGAGAACGCCGCGCAAGACTGAGAAGCGCGGCGATTGGGGCCATTCTAGCGGCTGAACTATTTACGGACCGTGACCCAATCCATGCTGGCCCAGTTATTCGGCGAATGCGGGATGCTGACCTCCTTGCGCATGGCCCAGGGGATGACCTGGCGGTGCAGCGGAATGATGTTGACCTGGTCGCGGTAGGACTGCAGCGCGGACTTCACCAACGCTTCGCGCTTCTTCGGGTCGGTCTCGATGGTGGACGAGGCGGCCAGCGCGTCGGCCTCGTTGTTGACGATGCCGCCGTAGTTGGCCACACCGACGCCCTGCTCGCCCCGGTTGCGCAGCACCGGGGTCAGCATGATGTCGGCATCGGTCGAGCCCCCGCCCCAGCCGGTCAGGAAGAGGCTGGTGTCGAATTTCTCGACCTTGGGAAAGTACATCGTGCGCGGCATGGCGTTGACCTTGACCCTGACCTTGACCTGGGCCCACATGCTGGCCAGCGCGACACAGATGCGCTCGTCGTTGACGTAGCGGTTGTTGGGACAGTCCAGCGTGATGTCGAAGCCGTCCGGATAACCGGCCTCGGCCAGCAGCTTCTTCGCGGTCGCGACGTCATAGGGCAGGCGGGTTTCCAGCTTGGGGTCGCCATAGGCGCCGCGCGGCGATGAGGTCAGGCCACCGGTGGGCGTCGAATAGCCGCTCATCAGCTTGGTCTTGATGGCCTCGATGTCGATGGCGTGATACAGGGCCCTTCTCACGCGCAAATCCTTCAACGGGTTCTTGTCGCCAGGGGCCTGACCGTAGAGCAGCTTGTCGCGAGTCTGGTCCATGCCGACATAGACGATGCGGTTCTCCTGGCCGTCCACGACCTTGAGTTCGGGCACGGTGCGCAGCCGGGCGACGTCGCGCGGCGGCGGAT
>NZ_JBFULE010000885.1:0-2075 GCF_056400485.1 Roseateles sp. P5_B10 | reverse complement strand
CCGGCAGGGCGCCCTGGCCATCAAAGCTGATCTGGCCGCTGGGGCGCTGGTCCAGCACAAAGCCCGGGCCTTCCAGGGTCGCAAGGATGCGGCCCGGCAAGGCCGCGGCCAGGGCCGGCTCCTGGCGGCTGCGCGTGACCAGCAGCAGCTGGGCCGCGCCGCTCTGGCGCACCGCGTCGCCGAGCTTGCCAGGCAGGCTGAGCCTGCCGTCAACGAACAGGTGAGCCGGGTCGCCGAACAGGCTGCGCGTGGTCGAGGTGTAGAGCTTGACCTCGCGACCTTTGGCCGAGGCCGTGATGGCACCGTTCAAGGCTTGCAGCACCGCGTTGTCCAGGCCCCCGGCGGGCGTGGACGTCCAGTCGCCGGACTGCACGGTGTCGCCACGCGCCGGGCTCAAGGAGATGAGCTGCACGTTGTCGCCCAGCAGGGACAGGACTGCGAACTTGTTGGGGTCTCGCGGCGTCTTGTCCTCGACGACGGGCGCGGGCGGTGGCGGCGCGCCCTTGTTCTTGACGGACTGGCCGAAAGCCAGCGCGGGCAGCAAGGAAAGCAGGCAGATCAGGCGGCGGTTCATGCGGGAATGACTTCAGGGTTCAGCGGCGTGAGGGGCTTGGCACCGGTCAGCGCGGCGACGAGGTTGTCGGCAGCCAGGTCTCCCATGGCCTGGCGGGTGGGCATGGTGGCGCTGGCGATGTGCGGCGTGAGGACGACGTTGGGCAGCGTCAGCAACGCTGGATTCACACGCGGTTCGCCTTCGAAGACATCGAGGCCGGCAGCGGCGATGCGGTTCTCGTGCAGTGCCGCGGCCAGCGCATCTTCGTCGACGATGCCGCCGCGGGCGATGTTGACGAGAGTCGCCGTCGGCTTCATCAGCGCCAGCTCGGGCGCGGCGATGCAGTGGTGGGACTCGACCGAATAAGGCAGCACGAGGATGAGGTGATCGGCCTGGCGCAGCAGCGTTTCCTTGGTCAGATAGCTTGCGCCAAGTTCAGCCTCGATGTCGGCCGGCAGCCGCGAACGGTTGTGATAGATCACCTTCATGCCGAAGCCGAAGCGGCCACGCCGCGCAATGGCCTGGCCGATGCGGCCCATGCCGAGGATGCCCAGCGTGGCGCCATGGACGTCGGAGCCGGCCAGGAAGTCCCAGGCCCAGCTCTTCCAGCGCCCGTCTCGCAGCAGGCGCTCGCCCTCGCTCATGCGCCGGGCCGTGGCCATCAGCAGCGCAAAGCCGAAGTCGGCCGTCGATTCGGTCAGCACATCGGGCGTGTTGGTGACGAGGATGCGGCGCGCCGTGCAGGCGCCCAGGTCGATGTGGTTGTAGCCCACGCTCATCGTGCAGACGGCGCGCAGATCGGGGCAGGCGTCGAGCAACTCGGCGGTGATGCGCTCGGTGCCGGTGATGTAGGCGCCGGCCTTGCCTTGCAGACGGGCACGTAACTCGTCGGGAGTCAGCGGCGCCTCGCCCTGATGGAAGTCCACGTCGAATTGGGCCGCGAGTTTTTCAACGACGGCCGCTGGCGCCCTGCGCGCGATCAGGACTTTCTTCATCGCATCCATATCCAGCCCATCACGAAGAGAAGCGGCAGCAGCACCGCGCAAGACCAGAGCAGATAGCCACCAAAGCTCGGCATCTTGACACCCCGCTCCTCGGCAATGGCCTTGACCATGAAATTGGGCGCATTGCCGATATAGGTCATTGCACCCATGAAGACGGCGCCACCCGAGATGGCCGCCAGCACCGATGCACCTTCATTCATCAACTGGGCCGCATTGCCGCCGGCGAGGTTGAAGAAGGCGAGATAGGTCGGCGCGTTGTCCAGCACGGAGGACAGGCCGCCCGTCAACCAGAAATAGGCCATCGGCGAATCGAGCATGGCGGCCAGCGGCGCGAACACGCCAGCCGGGCCGGCCTTGAGCATGGCGATGACGGGCACCATGGTCAGGAAGATGGCGATGAAGAGCTTGGCCACTTCCTGCATCGGCGCCCAGCTGAACTGGTTCTTCTCGCGCACACCGGCCGGTGTCAGCCACAGCGACGCGAACGTCACGACGACGAGGCCCACGTCGCGCACCAG
>NZ_JBFULE010000884.1:0-2075 GCF_056400485.1 Roseateles sp. P5_B10 | reverse complement strand
CGCTGTTCCAGACCGACGGCACGGTCWATGTGTCTTCGTTCAGCCAGAGCTGCTCGGTGCGGCTGTCGTCCATTCATCGGCGCCTGCTGCAGGACGTGCAGGTGCTGCTCGCCAACTTCGGCRTGTTCTCACGCATCCACGAGCGGCGCCAAGGCGGCGCGCGCAGCCTGCCGGATGGCCACGGTGGCCGACGCGACTATCTCTGCCAGACGCTGCATGAGCTGATCGTCGATGGCGAGTCGCGCGAAGTCTTCATGCGCGAAGTCGGCTTCCTGCTACCAACCAAGCGAGAGAAGTACGAGGCCTGGGTTGAAGGCAAGGCGCTGCTGAAGACCCAGCGCTTCGCCGCGAAGATCACATCCATCGAGGCTGCCGGCATCGAGCCCGTCTACGACACGACGCAAGCCGACGGCAACACGGTCATCTTCAATGGCCTGGTGACCGGGCAATGCGCCGAACAACCGCTTCCGCCCTACGGCTGCTGCTGCCTCGGCTCCATCGACCTGACGCGCTTTGTGCGCGACCCCTTCAGCGCCAGGCCGGTGTTCGACGAGGCCGGCTTTGCCGAGGTCGTGGCCGTGGCCACGCGCATGTTGGACAACGTGCTCGACGTGACGCCGTGGCCGCTGCCCGCACAGGCGCAGGAGGCGTCCAACAAGCGCCGTGTCGGCCTGGGTTTCACGGGCCTGGGCGATGCCCTCGTCATGCTGAACCTGCGCTACGACACGCAAGAAGCGCGCGACATGGCCAGTCATATCAGCGAGCTCATGCGCGACGCGTCCTATTCGGCGTCGAGTGATATCGCCGCCGAGCGTGGCAGCTTCCCGCTGTTCAATGCCGACCTCTACCTGTCCGGCGGCAGCTTCGCATCACGCCTGCCACAGGGGCTGAAGGACAAGATCCGCAACCAGGGCCTGCGCAACTCCCACCTGCTGTCCATCGCGCCCACCGGCACCATCAGCCTGGCCTTCGCCGACAACGCCAGCAACGGCATCGAGCCGGCCTTCTCCTGGACCTACACGCGCAAGAAGCGCCTGCCGCAGACGGAGGGTGGCGGCTTCAAGGAATACGCCGTCGAGGACCATGCCTGGCGCTTGTATAGGCATCTGTTCGGTGCCGATGCGCCACTGAGCGAAGCCTTCGTCACCGCGCTGGAGCTGAGCGCGGCCGACCACGCATCGATGGTCGCGGCCGTCGCGCCCTATATCGACACGTCGATCAGCAAGACGGTCAATGTGCCGGCCGACTATCCGTACGAGGACTTCCAGAACCTCTACATCCAGGCCTGGCAAACCAAGCTCAAGGGCCTGGCCACCTATCGGCCCAACAGCGTGCTGGGTTCGGTGCTGTCGGTCACGCCCGAGGTCAAGCAACCGGAGCCATTGCGAGCCGACGTCGGCGGCGCCAACCAGCGCTTGCGCGTGGAGCGCCTGCCCAATGCGGTGGTGGCCTCGCTGCGCTGGCCCAGCCGCCCCGACATGCCCGGCGGCAACCCGGCCTGGAGCTATCTGATCCAGCACCCGCACGGCGACTTCGCCCTCTTCATCGGCGAGCTGCCGCTGGAGGGGCCTGACGCCGGCCTGTTCGGGCGCAACCTGCCTTTCGAAGTCTGGGTCAACGGCGCCGAGCAGCCGCGTGGCCTGTCGGCTCTGGCCAAGACGCTGTCCATGGACCTGCGCACCAACGACGCCGCCTGGCTGCGCCTCAAGCTCGATGCGCTCGCGACAGTCGCCGAGGAGCGCGCCTTCGAGATGCCCATGCCGCCCAGCGGCGAGAAGCGCCTCTTCCCCGGCGTCGTYGCCGCAACGGCGGCCGTCATCCGCTGGCGCTGCGAGCAACTCGGCGCGCTGGCCGAAGGCGGCGCCACGCCCGTGGTCGACGCCATGTTCAGCCGCAACGAGCCGCGCACCGGCGTGTCCGGCACGCTGGCGTGGGCGGTGGACGTGGACAACCCAGCCACCAACGAGCAGTTCACGCTGACGCTGAAGGAAGTGGTGCTGCCCACGCCCGAAGGCGGCAGCGTCATGCGGCCGTGCGCGATGGGCTTCTCGGGCAATTACCCCAAGGCCCTGGAC
>NZ_JBFULE010000883.1:0-2076 GCF_056400485.1 Roseateles sp. P5_B10 | reverse complement strand
TCTCGTAGCCSGGCTCSGTGCTYTGCAGCGGCTCCTCGTTGAAGATGGACCACAGGATCACGCTCGGGTGRTTGCGGTCGCGCCGCACCATCCACGTCAGCTGCTTCAGGTAGTCGGGCGAGGGGTTGAAGTTGCGGTTCTCGTCCATGACGAGCAGGCCCAGGCGGTCGGCGATGTCCAGCACCTCGGCCGCCGGCGCGTTGTGCGAGAAGCGGATCGCGTTGGTGCCCATCTCCTTGAGGCGGCGCAGCCGGAACTCCCAGATGGCCTCGGGCACGGCAACACCGACACCGGCGTGGTCCTGGTGAACGCAGACGCCCTGCAGCTTGACCGATTGGTCGTTGAGGAAGAAGCCGCGGTCCGCGTCGAAGCGGATGGACCGGAAGCCGGTCTGCGTTTCGGAGCGGTCGAGTTCCTTCGCGCCGTCGCGCAGCGTCGCGCGCACGCGGTATAGGTTGGGTTGTGCAAGCRACCACAGCTTGGGCTCGCGCACGTCGAGCTTGATGTGGGCGACGGCCGATTCGAGCGCGGCGACCCGAGCTCGGGCACTGCCCTTGGCCACTTCACGGCCCGACGGATCGATCACGACCACGTCGATGATGCCGCTGCGCTCGGTCTTGGCGCTGCTTTGCAGCATCACTTCGACCGGAAGGGTCCAGCGGCCGTTGCGCTGGACCGGGTTGGCATGCAGGCCGTCGGTGGCGATGTGCAGCGCGTCGCGCTTGACCAGCCAAGTGTGGCGGTAGATGCCGGCGCCTTCGTACCACCAGCCTTCCTGTGCGTCGGCGTCCACGCGCACGGCGATGGTGTTGGCGTCGGCGCCGTAACGGACATAGGGCGTGATGTCGATGCTGCGGCCGTTGTAGCCCGACCAGTTGCGGTCGACGACGATGCCGTTGACCCAGACCGTGCTGTGCGTGGCGACCGCGTCGAACTGCAGCTCGATGTGGCGGCCGCGGTCGGATTCGGGCAGCGGCAGATAGCGCCGGTACCAGCCGATGCCGCGCTGGCGATAGCCCTGAGACGCGTTCTCGTTGCGGTCGAACGGGTTCTCGACGGCCCAGTCATGCGGCAGGTCCAGGCGCCGCCAGCCGGAATCATCGAAGTCTGCGGCAGCCGCACCCCAGGCGCCGTTGGCCTTGCCGTTGTGATAGCTCATGCCGTGACCCTTGACCACGGGCATTGAGACGTCGCCGCGATGGAAAAGCCAACCGCTGTCGAGTGACAGGCGTTCGCGGCCGGCGGCCTGGACAGCAGTAGCCGCGAGCGCGAGCGCCGCGAAGAGCATGAGGCTGAGCCAATGAAGAATGCGCGGCGCGCGTGACATAACTTGGTTTCCCGTCGATCGAACTGCTGATTCAAGGCAAGCGCTGCTGCGGCTGTCCGAGCCTGGCGCTTGATTTGTCAAAGAAAAAAATGCGTCGCGCGATCCCGTTGGAGATCGCGCGACAAAACCAGGTCAACGTGTGCCTGGCCGACTCGGAGACGAGCCAACTAATCTTTGCGGCGGCGAAGACGTGCGCCTACACCTGCCAGGCCGGCCAGCCAGAGGGCCATGGTCGCCGGTTCCGGAACGGCGGTCACGGAGTCGGCGGAGGCGGTCAGACCGATGACCATCCTGGCAAAGGTCGTCTCTCCCGGATTCGTCCAGCTTGCGGTCAGAAGCATCGGGCCGCTGTAGTTGGGGAAGGACGAGTCGATGAAGGCTTCCGTGTAGTTGCCGGGAGCGCAGGTTTCCGCCCAACTGCAAAAGTCGATGTAGACATTCGCCTGCCCGTTGGCGCCGCTGACCTGCAGGCTGCTCAAGGCGGCGGTCACCGTGATGGTGGTATGTCCGCTGACCTGCATCAGCCCATCAAAAACCTTCGCGTTGGCCCAACCGGACTGTCCCCCGGTGACGTTCACCTTCGCGGAGGCGGACACGCCGTTCAGGCTGTTGTAGTTCTCGGTGGAGCTTGTCGCCGTCAACTTGGCTTGCGCCATGGAGCCAGCCGCGGCAACCGATGCACCGATCACGTCGCCCTGCCAGCCGCTGGCCGTATCGCTGAAACTCGGATCCACCAGCCCAACCGATGC
>NZ_JBFULE010000882.1:0-2077 GCF_056400485.1 Roseateles sp. P5_B10 | reverse complement strand
GCCGTGACCAACCAGTGCCGCACCGCCGTGCAGGTGCTGCGCTGGCAGCTACCCAGCGACACCATGAGCGGCTCGCTGTTCACCGTGACGCGCGACGACCGCCCGGTTCGCTACACCGGCGCCGTCATCAAGCGCGCGGCGCCCCAGGCCAAGGACTATGTGGAGATCGCCGCTGGCGCCACGCTGAACTACAAGGTCGAACTGACCGGCCACTACGACTTCAGCAAGAACGGCCGCTACGCCATCGAGTTCCACAGCGACCGCGGCACCCACGGCTCGGGCGCCCAGTCCATGCACAGCGCGACGACCACCTACCTGTGGGCGCAGGGCCGCAACGAGAAGCTGGACGCTGCCAGCGCCGACGACGAGGCGGCCACCACGATGCGCGCCAACGCCACCGCGGCARCCGCCAGCATCTCCTACACCGGCTCCTGCACCAGCAGCCAGAAGTCCTCGCTGGCCTCAGCCGTCACGGCAGCCACCAACTACGCGTCCAGCTCGACCACCTACCTCAACGGCACGCCGTCGGGCACGCCGCGCTACACGAGCTGGTTCGGCGCCTACACCTCGTCACGCTGGAACACAGCCAAGGATCACTTCACCAAGGCCCGCAACGCCTTCCAGACCGCCGCCCTGACGCTGGACTGCAGCTGCAAGGACAGCGGCACCTACGCCTATGTCTACCCGACGCAGCCGTACAAGATCTACGTCTGCGGCGCCTTCTGGAGCGCGCCGATGACGGGCACCGACAGCAAGGGCGGCACYCTGGTGCACGAGATGATGCATTTCAACGTCATTGCCGGCACCGACGACTGGGCCTATGGCCAGAGCGCGGCCAAGAGCCTGGCCAAGTCCAGCCCCACCAAGGCGCTGGACAACTCGGACAACCACGAATACTTCGCTGAGAACAGCCCCTTCCAGAACTGAGTTCCCTCGCGTTTGACGCGCCGCCTTCGGGCGGCGCTTTTTGTTGGGGGCTGCCGATCGTGCGGCCCTGGGCTAGGCTCGCAACCATGCGTCTTCACCGCCTATATCTCGCAACCGCAGCCTTGTTCACAGCCTGCCTTTCGCCCATGGCCCTTGCCGTAACGCCCCTGCAGCATGCCGAGCTGAGCTGCCAGTTCCAGGCCACACCCAAGCCCGACGGCCAGGTGTTGCTGCAGTTCAAGCTGAGCAACAACGGCAAGCGCGCTCTGCACCTGCTGCGCTGGGGCAGCCCCTTCGAGGGCGCCTGGTTCGGGCCCTTTGTGCAGGCCAGCACGCCACAGGGGAAACTGACTTTCCAGGGCGCGATGCGCAAACGCGGCGATCCGTCGGCCCAGGACTATCTGCACCTGGCCGCAGGCGAGAGCCTGAGCGTTGAACTCGTCTTGAACGAAGCCTTCACGGTGCCTCCCAACGGCACCCTGCGATTGCAGGCCCACTGGCATTGGCACGACATGATGCTCCGCGGCACGCCGCCACGGCCGCGCGCTCAACACCGCGGTCTGGACCAGGACTGCGGCGAAGTCACGCTGAACCGCTGACGGCCTCACCTGACGAACGACTGCCGCCGACAGCGGCGTTACGCTGCCGCCCTTTCGCTCCCCCCCGCCCTCCATGCACCGCCTTCCCGGCCTCGACCTCCTGCGCAGCATCGCCATCGTCTGGGTGATGTGCTTCCACACCTTCCTCATCGGTGGCCTGGGGCCGGACTGGACCTGGCTGACCCGCTTCGGTTGGGCGGGCGTGGACATATTCTTCGTGCTCAGCGGCTTCCTGATCGGCTCGCAACTGCTGCGCAAGCTGCAGCGGGGCGAAGCGCTGCGCTTGAGCGACTTCTACTGGCGCCGGGCCTGGCGCATCCTGCCGGCCTTTGCCGTCGTGCTGGCCATCTACGTGGCCTTTCCGGTGCTGCGCGAGGAGCCGAACCTGGAAGCCTGGTGGCAGTTCGCCAGCTTCACGCTCAACCTGCTGATCGACTACGGCCGCAACCCCGCCTTCTCGCATGCCTGGTCGCTGTGCGTGGAGGAGCATTTCTATCTGCTCTTCCCGCTCTTGGCCTGGTGGATCACACGTCGTCCCTCCTCTGCACGCT
>NZ_JBFULE010000881.1:0-2079 GCF_056400485.1 Roseateles sp. P5_B10 | reverse complement strand
GTGCTGAGGCGGCCCAGTACACCAAGGGCAACGACATCCTCGACGTCTGGTTTGACTCCGGCTCCACCTTCGAGCATGTGCTCAAGGGCAGCCACCAGGGAGCGGGCCACGACAGCGGCCCCGAGGCCGACCTTTATCTCGAAGGCCACGACCAGCACCGCGGCTGGTTCCAKTCGTCRCTGCTGATCGCCTGCGCCCTCTATGGCCGCGCGCCCTACCGGGGGCTGCTGACGCACGGCTTCGTCGTTGACGGCCAGGGCCGCAAGATGAGCAAGTCCATGGGCAACGTCGTCGCGCCGCAAGCCGTGTCGGACAAGTTCGGCGCCGAGATCCTGCGCCTGTGGACGGCCGCAACCGACTACTCGGGCGACCTCGGCCTGGACGAAAAGATCCTGGCCCGCGTCGTCGACAGCTACCGCCGCATCCGCAACACGCTGCGCTTCCTGCTCGCCAACGTCAGCGACTTCGACCCGGCAACGGACACGGTCGCACCCGGCGATCTGCTGGAAGTCGACCGCTACGCGCTGGCTCGTGCCGCCGAATTGCAGGCCGACATCCTGGCCCACTTCGAGCGCTACGAGTTCCACCCGGTGGTGTCGAAACTCCAGGTCTACTGCTCCGAGGACCTCGGCGCCTTCTACCTGGACGTGCTGAAGGACCGCCTCTACACGACCGCGCCCAAGAGCCTGGCCCGCCGATCCGCACAGACGGCGCTGTGGCAAATCACGCACGCCATGCTGCGCTGGATGGCGCCCTTCCTCAGCTTCACGGCCGAGGAGGCGTGGGCGATCTTCGGCAAGGGCGAGAGCATCTTCACGGAGACCTATTGGGACTTCGGCAAGACGGATTTAGCGCTGCTGGCCAAATGGCATCGCATCCACGAGATCCGCGATGAGGTCAACAAGGCCATCGAGGCGGTACGCACGACGGGTGCTGTCGGCGCCTCGCTGCAGGCCGAACTGGTGCTCAAGGTGAACGAGCAGGACCAGATGCTGTTGGCCAGCCTGGGTGACGACCTGCGCTTCGTCTTCATCACGTCGGCCGTGCGCTTGGCATCAGCAGGCGAACTGGGCGTCGTCGTCACGCCCAGCGCCCATGCCAAGTGTGAGCGCTGCTGGCACTACCGCGCCGACGTCGGCAGCATTGCGRCTCACCCGACGCTCTGCGGGCGCTGCGACAGCAACCTCTACGGCGCGGGCGAGACCCGCACCGTCGCGTAAGCACGCGCTGGTTTTTTACGCGGACCGACGCCGGGCCGTCCCAAGTCGGCCCGCAGGCGATGTGCATGCGGCTCAATGCCGCATGCATCGCCGTCCCCTCGGGGCTGAGGCCGGACACGGCAAGTCCTGAGGACTTGTCGTGCCTGCCGAAGAGCAGCCGCTCTGCCGGCTGCGCGGTCTGCAAGACCGGCTGGCCTCACCGGCGTTCAGCCGGAGTGAGACCGGACGAGGGGCTCACGGGAACGCAGGCACGTTCGGCTCCATCCCCTCGAAGTGCGCTTCGGGGTGGGTGCGAGCCAGCAGTTCCTCGATCTCGGTGATGCGCGAGCGGGGCACGTCGACGATGAGCAGGTATTGGCCTTGCTCGATGGCCGCCTCGAAGCGTTTCAAGCGCCGGCTCGGCGTGGAGCTGCCGATCATGCTGGACGACCAGGTGCCCAGCATGGCGCCTACGGCCGCCAGGCCGATGACGACCGCCGCCGGAGAGGCTGCGCTGATCGCCAGGGCCGCCGCAACGCCGCCCGCGGCGCCGAGGCCGGAGCCGATCAGCGCGCCGTTCTGGGCCGCCTCGACCAGGTCAGAGGTCTGCAGCACATTGGCCGCGTGAAGACCGTCCATCGCGGCACCTTCGGCGGCGACGAAATGGATGTGGTGTTCGGTGATGCGGGCGAGCAACAGCTCGTCCATCGTGCGCCGCGCGCTGCTCAGGTGGGGCAGCAACCAGTAGATGCGCTTTCGCATGGGATCCTCCAGCGAGCAGGGAGAGTTCCGCTTCTACGCCGCTTCTCCTGCGCCTACAAGCCCCGGCTCGGCGGCAAGTTACATTGGCGGCCCTCGCCTCGCGACCCCATTCCATGCC
>NZ_JBFULE010000880.1:0-2083 GCF_056400485.1 Roseateles sp. P5_B10 | reverse complement strand
GAAGAGGGACTGGTCGAAGGTCTGCATACCCTGCTCGCGGGAGCGCTTCATCAGCTCCTTGATCTCGGTGATCTCGCCCTTGAAGATCAGGTCTGAGATCAGCGGCGAATTCAGCAGTATCTCGACCGCGGCGACACGGCCCTTGCCTTCGCGGCGCGGCAGCAGGCGCTGGCTGATCAGCGCGCGCAGGTTCAGCGACAGGTCCATCAGCAGCTGCTGGCGGCGGTCCTCGGGGAAGAAGTTGATGATGCGGTCCAGCGCCTGGTTGGCGCTGTTGGCGTGCAGCGTCGCCATGCACAGGTGGCCGGTCTCGGCAAAGGCCACCGCGTGCTCCATGGTCTCGCGGTCACGCAGCTCGCCCATCAGGATGACGTCGGGCGCCTGGCGCAGCGAGTTCTTCAGCGCGGCCTCCCAGCTGTCGGTGTCCAGGCCCAGCTCGCGCTGCGAAACGATGCAGTTCTTGTGCGGATGCACGAACTCGATCGGGTCCTCGATGGTGACGATGTGGCCGTAGGTCGTCTCGTTGCGCTCGTCGATCATCGCGGCCAGCGACGTGCTCTTGCCCGAGCCGGTGGCGCCGACGACGATGACCAGGCCGCGCTTGTGCTGCACCACCTCGCGCAGGATGACCGGCAGATCCAGCGACTGGATGGTGGGCAGCGTCGACGGAATCGTCCGCAGCACCAGGCCGACCTGGCCCTGCTGCAGGAAGGCGTTCACGCGAAAGCGCCCGACGCCATGCGGCGAGATCGCGAAGTTGCACTCCTTGGTGCGCTCGAACTCGGCCGCCTGCTTGTCGTTCATGATGGCCCGCGCCAGCTGCAGCGTGTGCTGGCCGGTCAAGGGCTGGGGCGAGACCTTGGTCAGCTTGCCGTCCACCTTGATGGCCGGCGGGAACTCTGCCGTCAGGAAGAGGTCGGAGCCCTTGCGCGACAGCATCAGCCGCAGCAGGTCGTTGATGAACTTGGAGGCCTGATCGCGTTCCATGAATGGCTTTCTATGTTTGCGGCGTTTTGCCGTCACTCACGTGGCAAGCCACATGAGTGACGTCAAATTCCCCGGGACTAGCCCGGGAAATTTTCCGGAAACTTCGCTTTCGAGCGAGCTTCGGCGGGAGAAATGATGTTGCGGCGGACGAGGTCGGTCAGGTTCTGGTCCAGCGTCTGCATGCCCTGCGAGTTGCCCGTCTGGATGGACGAGTACATCTGCGCCACCTTGTTCTCGCGGATCAGGTTGCGGATGGCCGAGGTGCCCAGCATGATCTCGTGCGACGCGACGCGGCCGGTGCCGTCCTTCAGCTTGCACAGGCTCTGCGAGATGACGGCCACCAGCGATTCGGAGACCATCGCCCGCACCATCTCCTTCTCGGCCGCGGGGAAGACGTCGACGATGCGGTCCACCGTCTTGGCGGCCGACGAGGTGTGCAGCGTGCCGAACACCAGGTGGCCCGTTTCCGCGGCAGTCAGCGCCAGCCGGATGGTTTCCAGGTCGCGCATTTCGCCCACCAGCACGCAGTCCGGGTCTTCGCGCAGCGCCGAGCGCAGCGCGTTCGCGAACGAGTGCGTGTGCGGGCCGACCTCGCGCTGGTTGATCAGGCTCTTCTTGGATTCGTGCACGAACTCGATCGGATCCTCGATGGTGAGGATGTGGCCGTACTCGTTCTCGTTGAGGTGGTTGACCATGGCGGCCAGCGTCGTGCTCTTGCCCGAGCCGGTCGGGCCGGTCACCAGCACCATGCCGCGCGGCTTGAGCGCCAGTTCGGCGAAGACCTTGGGCGCGTTGAGCTGCTCCAGGCTGAGGATCTTGCTTGGAATGGTCCGGAATACGGCGCCCGCGCCACGGTTCTGGTTGAAGGCGTTGACGCGAAAGCGCGCCAAGCCCTGGATCTCGAAGGAGAAGTCGACTTCCAGCGTCTCCTCGTACATCTTGCGCTGGGAGTCGTTCATGATGTCGTACACCATGTCGTGGACCGCGCGGTGGTCCAGGGCCTCGACATTGATGCGGCGCACGTCGCCATGCACCCGGATCATCGGCGGCAGGCCGGCCGAAAGGTGCAGGTCCGACGCCTTGTTCTTGACCGAAA
>NZ_JBFULE010000879.1:0-2088 GCF_056400485.1 Roseateles sp. P5_B10 | reverse complement strand
AGTTCATGTGTGGCACCGGCCGCGGCCATGGCACCGAGTACCGCCTCGCGCTCGCGGGCCTGAGCGGCCAGCGCCGGGTGCCAGACGCGCTCCAGCAGGCCCATGACGGCGCCCTGGCTGCGCGCCATGGTGTCTTCCAGCGCATAGTCGGCGYAGCAGGCATGGCCGTGCAGCTTCGCCTGCTCGRCGCGCAGCTCCAGGATCTCGCGGCAGATCTCTCGGTTGTCCGTGTCACCGGTGTCGTCGCCGCGGCCGACCCAGGCACGCCAGGCCTKCTCGCGCAGGTCGCGCCGCGCGCTGAAGGACAGGAAGGGCACGATCAACGAGCGCGACAGCGTGATGACGTGGACACCCTCTTGAAGGCCACGGTCGACGGCAGCCTGGCGGGCGGCGGCACGCACGAAGCCGGGCAGGCCGGCGAGCTCCTCCTCGGTCGTCAACCGCAGTTGGTAGCCGCTCTCTGCGGCCAGCACGTTCTGCGCAAAGCGCGTGTTCAGCTCAGCCAGGCGGGCCATCACTGCGGCGTAGCGGGTACGCGCCTCGGGCGCCAGGCGGGCGCCGGCACGCAGGAAGTCCAGATGCACGCGCTCCAGCAGCCGGCGCTGCTCGGGCGTCAGCCCCAGGCGCTCGCGCTGTTCGAACAAGGCGTCGACCCGGGCAAACAAGCCCTGGTGCATGTAGATGGCGCTGCCATGTTCGGCCAGCGGCGCGGCTAGGGCGCGCTGCACGGCCTGCAGCTCGGGCGAGGTGGCCGAGGCAGCCAGGGTGTAGAAGAGGTGTTCGAGCCGGGTGAGCTGGCGGCCGCCGGCGTCGAAGGCGGCCACGGTGTTGGCAAAGTCCGGCGCCGCGGCCTGCGCCGCGATGGCGTCGATCTCGGCGCGGTGGGCAGCCAGCGCGGCGTCGAAGGCAGGTTGGAAATGCGCCGGGGTGATGTCGGCGAAGGGCGGCAGGCCGTGTGGGCCGGCCCAGTCGTGCAGCAGCGGGTTGCTCATGCAAAGTCCTTCAGAAAACAAAAAGGGCCGCTTCCTGCCGGAGGCGGCCCGCTTGCAAGGGTCAGTGAACGGCGCGGATCACTTGCCCGCGGCCGCCTTTTCCTTGCGGATGGYCTTCTCGTCGTTCTCGTCGTAGGCCTTGTTCTGGCACTCGGCCTTCCACTTGTCGTTGCCGTCGAAGTGCTTCTCGGTGCGCTCTTCGAGCGCCTTGAACTGGGCATCCAACGCGTCCACCTTGTCAGAGAAGCCCTTGCGCTTGATGCCTTGCTCGGCATCCGCGGCCTTGACGGCCTCGACCGCCGTGCCGAAAGCTGTGGTGCGCGCCGTATAGGCGTCGTTGCGAGCCTTCAGTTCGGCCTTCTCGAGCTTGGGGGCCTCGGCCGTCAGCGCCTCGTGCGCCTTCAGGATGGCTTCCTTCTCGGCCTTCACGTCGGCGATCTGCTTGCCCAGCACGGCCTCGGCGGCYTCAAGGGTGGCCTTCTCCGACTTGAGTTTGTCGGCATTGGCCTTGTAGGAAGCCTGCTCGGCCTTGATGGCCTCGGCTTCCTTGCTGTTGTTGTCCTGCTGGGTGATGCAGGCGCGCAATTCGTCGCGCGACATCAGTTTGGCCTTGGGCTTCTCGACAACCGGGTTGCTGACCTTGTTGTTCTTCGGGTCGACCTTGGCCTTGGAATTGGTGGTGACTTGTGCCTGGGCGGAGACAGCGAGACCCAAGGCCAACGTAAGAAGAATGCGTTTCATGAAGAGGGCGCAACCGGGTTGCGAAGGTTCAAAGCGGGAGGCGGAATGATGCCACGAGGCTTCGCCGCGATAATCCTCGGCTGCTCTTCGTTACAGGGGCCCCGGCCCCTTCCCCATGGCGCTCAAAGCCACCATCCACAAAGCCCAGCTGCAGATCGCCGACATGGACCGCCATGTCTACGGCGACCACGCCCTCWCGATCGCCCGCCACCCGAGCGAGACCGACGAGCGCATGATGATCCGCGTGCTGGCCTATGCACTGAATGTGCCGGCCGACGATCTCAACGGCCGGCTCGAATTCACCAAGGGCCTGTCCGACGTGGACGAACCCGATCTCTGGCAACCCGACCTGACG
>NZ_JBFULE010000878.1:0-2089 GCF_056400485.1 Roseateles sp. P5_B10 | reverse complement strand
AAGCCGATGACCGCGGCGAAGATGTAGACGCTCAGCGGCGTCAGTGGCACCGAGATGAAGGTCACGATGGCCACGGCGCGCAGTCCGTAAATGGCTGACAGCAGATAGCGTTTGGGAAAGCGCTGGCCCAGCATGCCGGCCGCATACGTGCCGAAGATATTGAACAGGCCGATCAGCATCAGTGCGCCGGTGGACACGCCGATGCCCAGGCCGTGGTCCTTCAGGTAACTCGGCAGATGCACGCCGATGAAGACGACCTGGAAGCCGCAGACGAAGTAGCCCAGCATCAGCAGCTGGAAGCTGCGGTAGCCGAAGGCTTCGCGCAGCGCCTGGCCAATGCTCTGGTGGGCGCCGCTGAAGGCCGCCACGCTGCGCTCGCGCACGCCAAGCGCGAGCGGCACGATCAACAAGGCCGCGCCGGCCAGCAGCCACAAGGCGCCCTGCCAGCCGAGATGGCTGATCAGCCAGGTCTCGACGGGGATCATGACGAACTGGCCGAAGGAGCCTGCCGCGGCCGCTACGCCGAAGGCCCAGGAGCGCTTCTCCGGCGACACCGTGCGGCCCAGCACGCCGTAAATGACGGCGTAGGTGGAGCCCGATTGCGCGATGCCGATCAGCACGCCGGCACCGAGGGTGAAGCTCAGTGGGTGGCTGGTGACGGCCATCAGCAGCAGGCCGCAGGCATACGTCAGGCCACCGGCGATCAGTACCTTCCAGGCGCCGAAGCGGTCGGCCAGCATGCCGGCAATCGGCCCGGCTATGCCCCAGGAGAGGTTCTGCACGGCCATCGCGAAAGAGAAGGTCTCGCGCGTCCAGCCGCGCTCCGTGATGATGGGCTGCAGCCAGAAGCCGAAGCCGTGGCGGATGCCCATCGACAGCGTGACGATCATGGCACCGCACAGCAGCACCTGTTGGACGGACAAACCGGTGGAAGCGGGGCGGGGGGTGTTCATGCGGCGACTGTAATCAGCGCTGTTTGGCCTTGCTGGGCGTCTTGGCTTTGCCGCTTTTTTTCTTCGCGGCAGTCTTCTTCGGCGGGTCGGCGGTCGAGGTGCTGGCTTGGGAGCTGGCCGCCGCCACGTCGGCCAGTCGGGTTAGCAGCCTGCCTTGCTTGACGCGCAACAGCGGCATGTCAATGGTGGCCAGGTCGGTCAGCGGGTCGGCGCCCAGCACCAGGAAGCTGGCCTCGCAGCCGGGGTCGAAGCAGCCGAGCTTGCGGCCCGGGAAAAGCGCCAGCGGCGTGTCGCGCGTGGCCAGCCGTAACAGCGTCGCACGGTCCAGGCCGAGGTCGTCCAGCGCGTGCAGCTCGGCCCGGCCGGTGCCGACGAAGACGTCGGAGCCGATGAGCAACTGCACGCCGGCCGCCTGCAGTCTTGCGAGGTTGGCGCGCTGCACGTCCCTCAGCGCGGCCAGGGTTGCGGCGTCGAGCTTGAAGAGAGCGGTGGCGGCCGTCGTCGTGATGACGGCGGTGTGCTGACGCGCGGCCTGGGCGGCGGCGGCCTCGCTGATGGCGAAACGCTCGGGCGCCTCGTCCAATGTGTTGGCATAACCGGGCAGGTGGGCGATGGCGTCGACACCAGCGGCCAGTGCGGCATCAAAGTCGGCTGCAGTTTCCGCATGGGCGACGACGCGGCGGCCGTCCGCGCGCGCCAGCCGGGTCAGCGCGTTGGCGGTCTCGGGCGTCAGGCCCAGGCGGCCAAACATCTCCGGTCGGCCGCGCAGCTCGGGGCGCTCGCTGTGCGCCAGCACGATGCGCAGCCAGTTGCCGCCGCGGGCCTTGATTGCGGGCCATTGGGCCAGCGCCTGCTCGGGGCTGTCGACGAGGACGATCTGCTTCTGCGCCGCGGCCGCCTCGGCGCTGGGTTCGGGCAGCACGGCCGCCAGCGGGTAGCCGTCGCTGGACGTGATGCAGGCGGTCACGAAGCTGACGTCCGGTGCCGCGGGCGTGGCGGTCAGCGGCTTGACCTCGGCGACGCCGGCCGGGTCGCCACACAGCATGGCGGCGTAGAACACGCCTTCGTCCAGATACGTCTGCGCGTACTGGCCCCAGCCCCAAGCAGTCTGCAGATTGTGGTTGTGCGCCTCGGCC
>NZ_JBFULE010000877.1:0-2098 GCF_056400485.1 Roseateles sp. P5_B10 | reverse complement strand
GCGCACAAGCTCCAGCGTCACCGCCATCATGGTTGGCGAGCGGGTCAACAGCGTCTCGCGGGTCTGGTGCGCCCAGTCGTCATCGGCCGCGGCCAGGGATGCCAGGATGCCGGCCAGTGTCGGCTCGCCAAAATGGCGGTCGATGCGTTCGGCGGCGGCCTTGGGGTCGGCGGTGGGGGCGAGATCGGCACACTCCATGACGGTCGCGATGACGTGCTCGGCGCTGGGCTGGGGGCTGGCCCTCAGCGCTTCGACAAGGTCGGCCCATTGCGCCGCCGGCACATAGACGTCGCCCAGGCCCCATTCGATGGCGTCGCCGGCCGCAATGGCCTGGCCGGTCAGTGCCAACCATTCGCCGACGTGGCCGGGGCATTGGGCGAGGAAGTAGCCACCACCGACATCGGGAAAGAGGCCGATGCCGGTCTCGGGCATCGCAAGCTTGGAGCGCTCGGACAGCACGCGCAGCTTGGCGCCCTGGCTGATACCCATGCCGCCGCCCATGACGATGCCATCCATCAGCGCGATATAGGGCTTGGGGTAGTGGTGGATCAGGTGGTTGAGGCGGTATTCCTCAGTGAAGAAGTCTTCCAGCGCCGGGTCACCGGCATGAGCGGCCTGGTGGAAGAAGCGGATGTCGCCGCCCGCGCAGAAGGCCGGCGCCTTGCCTTCGCGGCCCGCGCCGAGCACTGCGACGGCCTGGATCTCCGGTCGAGACGCCCAGTGGCGCAGCAGCGCCGTCATGTCGCGGATCATGGCCAGCGACAGCGCATTCAGCGCTTGCGGGCGGTTCAGCGTGATGAGGCCGAGACAGCCGTTGACGTCGGCCAGGATATGGCCGTCAGACACCAGGGTCGGGATCAGGTCACTCATGCGTTATTCAAGGAGGCGGGTTTGACAGTAGGAGGCGCCAGCGCTTCGTTGGCGATCAGCGCCGCAAGCACGAGGCTACCGCCGATCAGGGCCGCGCTGCCTGGGTGTTCGCCCGCAAAAGCCCAGGCCCAAAGCACGCCGAGCAGGGTTTCCGCCTGGCCGAGCAGGGCCAGTTCGTGGCCCGGCAGCTCGCGCGCCAGGCGCACGGCCAGCAGACAGGGAACGGCAAGCTGGAAGACGCCCAGAAAACCCAGCAGGGACAGGTCGTGCGCACTGGCCTGCAACGGCCAGGCCAGCGGCAGTGTGAACACCATGGAGATCACAGCACCGATCAGCACCGCGGGCAGCATGTCAGTGTCGCCCTGCCCCACCTTCTGCAGCAGGCACCAATTGCTGGCGGCGGCCAGCGGCACGCCCAGCGCAACGATGACGCCCAACAGCGGCCCGCCCAGCTGACCACCGAACATCCACGCGATGCCCGCGCCAGCCACGGCAATCGCCCACCAGGTGCGGGCGGGAATCGGCTGATGCAGAAAGAACCGCGCAAATATCGCCGTGAATAGGGGGGACAGCGACATCGTGACCAGCACATTGGCCACCGTCGTCAGCGACAACGCCACCATGAAGGCCGTGAACATGACGGCCCAGCACAGGCCTGAGGCCCAGACCGCACCGCCACGCATGGCTGACCACAACGCCTTGCCCCGCATCATGCCGAGGATGGCCACCAGTGCCAGCGCATTGAAGGCACTGCGCCAGAACGTGATTTCGAATCCACGCGCTGCATCCAGATGCCGCGTGACCACGCCCGCCGAACTCCACATCAGCGTGACCAGCAGCATCAGCAAAACAGCAGACCGGTGGCTCATCAACGAAGAGCGCCCCTTTCGGGGCGCGGGCAATCAGCTGACTAGAACCCCCTCCTGAAGGGGGGCTGGGGGGAGCTCAAGGCGCCGCGCCAGCGAAAGCGTGTCAGCTCCGCTGAGCACGCTTTCGCTCGTTCTCGGACAAGAAGCGTTTGCGAACCCGCACGCTCTTGGGCGTGATCTCGACCAGTTCGTCGTCGTCGATGAAGTCGACGCCGTACTCCAGCGTCAGCTCGATCGGCGGCGTGACCTTGATCGCATCTTCCTTGCCGGAGACGCGGAAGTTGGTCAGCTGCTTGGTGCGGGTCGCGTTGACGACCAGGTCGTTGTCGCGGTTGTGGATGCCAACGATCATGCCTTCG
>NZ_JBFULE010000876.1:0-2102 GCF_056400485.1 Roseateles sp. P5_B10 | reverse complement strand
GCAATCCTGCTGGGCAACGCTGCCGCCGAGCACTCGCAAGCCGCCAGCCTGCTGGCGCTGGCGCAGTGGATTGGTCAGCAGACCGGCGCGAGCGTC
This sequence comes from Roseateles sp. P5_B10, assembly GCF_056400485.1. Classification (NCBI taxonomy): domain Bacteria; kingdom Pseudomonadati; phylum Pseudomonadota; class Betaproteobacteria; order Burkholderiales; family Sphaerotilaceae; genus Roseateles; species Roseateles sp. P5_B10. The sequence continues at coordinate 2,006 of NZ_JBFULE010000876.1, read as the reverse complement.
GGCTATCTGACCGCRGCTGCCAACACGGTTGGCGCGCAGCTCGTGAAGGCCCAGCCGCAGATCGACGGCCTGAACGCCGGCCAGATGCTGAACGGCACCTCGCTGAAGGCCGCACTGCTGCTGAACACCGACCCGGTGCTGGACTCCGCCAATGCCGCCGCCGCCGCCAAGGCGCTGGACGCGGCCGAGATGGTCGTCGTGCTGAGCCCGTTCAAGAGCGGTCTCGAATACGCCGACGTGCTGCTGCCCATCGCCCCGTTCACCGAGACCTCCGGCAGCTTCGTCAACGCCGAGGGCCGACTGCAGAGCTTCGTCGGCGTCGTGCGCCCGCTGGCCGAGACGCGTCCGGCCTGGAAGGTGCTGCGTGTGCTGGGCAATCTGCTGGGCCTGCCGGGCTTCGACCAGGACAGCTCCGAGCAGGTGCGCGAACAAGCCCTGGGTGGCGACATCGCCGCCCGTCTCAGCAACGCCACCACCTCTGCGCCGCAAGCCGCGGTCAAGGCTGAGGGCGTCGAGCGCTTCGGCAATCTGCCCATCTACGCGACCGATGCGCTGGTGCGCAACTCGACCTCGCTGCAGCTGACCACCGACGGCCGTGAAGCCGCCACGGTCGGCCTGCCCAGCAGCCTGTGGCAACTGCTTGGCTTGGCTGAGGGCGATCAGGTCCGCGTCGTGCAGGACGGCGGTGCCGCCCAACTGCCCGCACGCCTTGAAGCCGGCCTGCCGCAAGGCGTGGCCCGCGTGCCCGCTGGCCTGGCACAAACCGCCGCGTTGGGTGCTGCCTTCGGCACGCTCAACATCAGCAAGGTCTGAGGGAGCTGACAAGAATGATCGACACCCTCTACCAGAACGGCGCCTCGCTGCTGGGGGCCCTGTGGCCCCTGGTGTGGAGCCTGATGAAGATCATCGCGGTCGTTGCACCGCTGATGATCTGCGTCGCCTACCTGACGCTGTGGGAGCGCAAGGCCATCGGCTGGTCGCAGATCCGCCCGGGCCCGAACCGCGTCGGCCCCTACGGCCTGCTGACGCCCATCGCCGATGCGGTCAAGCTGATCTTCAAGGAGATCATCAAGCCCGCAGCCGCGAGCAAGGGCCTGTTCTTCCTCGGCCCCGTCATGACCATCATGCCGGCGCTGGCCGCCTGGGCCGTCGTGCCCTTCGGCCCGGATGCCGCCGCCGCCAACGTCAATGCCGGCCTGCTGTACCTGATGGCCATCACCTCGCTGGAGGTCTACGGCGTCATCATTGCCGGCTGGGCGTCCAACTCGAAGTACGCCTTCCTCGGCGCGCTGCGCGCCTCGGCGCAGATGGTCTCCTACGAGATCGCGATGGGCTTTGCGCTGGTCGTCGTGCTGATGGTGACGGGCAGCCTGAACATGACCGAGGTCGTGCAGGTGCAGGAACGCGGTTGGTTTGCATCCCACGGCGTGCCGCTGCTGTCGTGGAACTGGCTGCCGCTGTTCCCGATCTTCATCGTCTACTTCATCTCGGGCCTGGCCGAAACCAACCGCCATCCGTTCGACGTCGTCGAAGGCGAATCGGAAATCGTTGCCGGCCACATGATCGAGTACTCGGRCATGTCGTTCGCGATGTTCTTCCTGGCCGAGTACGCCAACATGATCCTGGTGTCGGCCCTGGCCGTCCTCATGTTCCTGGGCGGCTGGAGCGCGCCGATCTCCTGGAGCCTGTTCGGCATGGAAACGCCGACCTTCATCCAGCACACGATGGCGTTCTGGAATTGGGCCTGGCTGTTCGGCAAGACCTTCTTCGTCGTCACGACGTTCCTGTGGGTGCGCGCCACGTTCCCGCGCTTCCGCTACGACCAGATCATGCGTCTGGGCTGGAAGATCTTCATTCCCATCACGCTGATCTGGCTGGTCGTTGTCGGTGCCTGGATGCAGACACCGTTCAACATCTGGAAGTGAGGCGGCGCCCATGACTGCAATCACGAATTTCGCGAAGACCTTCTTCCTCTGGGAACTGCTCAAGGGGATGAAGCTCACCGG
>NZ_JBFULE010000875.1:0-2108 GCF_056400485.1 Roseateles sp. P5_B10 | reverse complement strand
CTCCTTGGCATCCTGGGCTATCTGCTKAATCTGGAGCAGCTCTACCACTGGGGTTCATACAACCGCCTGACGCTGCCGACGGCCGCTGGCCTGGCGCTGCTGGCCCTGTCGATCTGGGAATTGCGCCTGAGCTGGAGCGACCTGCGTGAGCGCATCGACCTGCATGAGCAGCGCATCACGCGGCGCTCGCTGGCCGTGCTGGCCCTGGTCGCCGTGGCGGCCGGTGCGGGCGGCTTCGCAGCGCTGGAATCGGAATTCGAGCACACGCGCAAGGAAGATGTGCGCTCCACGGCAGTGCTCACCGCCGAGGCACTGGTCAGCGCCGTCGACGGCGGCGTCTGGCTCGCACAGACCATCGCCACCCGCCCCATCGTCATCGAGCAACTCGCGGCGCTGGCCAGCAGCCCGGCCGACACCGCCCGGCGCGAGCGCCTGGGCAACATCACACGCAGCCTGCTGACGGCCGGCGTCACCGCGGCGCGCTTCGTCGACGCCACCGGCGCGCCGCTGGCCGAGGCAGGCGCCTTCGCGGCCCAGGCCGGCACGCCGTCGCTGGCGCTGGCGTCCGACTACGCCGCCACGGGTCGTCTCGCCTGGACCAGCGGTTTCCTGCTTGCGATCGACGTTCCGGTCATGGACAAGGGCGAGGTGGTGGGCCGCTTCCAGAGCGAGCAGCGCYTGGCATTGATGGACCGCCTGGTCATGCGCATCCGCGATACCGACGCCTCCTCCGACGTGCTGATCTGCAACCGCATCGACAAGGTCGCGTCCTGTGTGCCGTCCAAGCTCTACCCGAAGGCCTTCACCATCCCGATGTTCGACGCGAGCGGCAACGTCAACCTGCCGATCAACCGCGCCCTGCTCGGCGAGACGGGCGTCACGCTAACGCCAGACCTGCGCGGCGTGCCGGTCGTCGCGGCCTATGTGCCGCTCGGGCGCACCGGCCTAGCCATGGTCGTCAAGGCCGACATCGACGCCGTCTTCGCCGTCATCCGCCAGCGCCTGGGCTGGCTGGCCCTGCTGCTGACGGTGCTGACTTTGATAGGCACCTGGGTGCTCAGGCAGCACGTGAGGCCCCTGGTGAAGCAGTTGGCCGGCGAGCAGGCGCGCTGCCGCGCCATCCTCGACAACTCGAGCGACGCCTTCATCGGCCTGGACAGCGAAGGCCTCATCACCGACTGGAACCTGCAGGCTGAACGCCTGTTCGGCTACACCGAGGCCGAGGCGAGGGGCCAGCGCGTTGCCGAACTCATCATCCCGCCTGAGTCACGCGCCGCCCACGAGGCCGGCATGGCGCGTTTCCGGCACACCGGCCAGGGCCGCGTCGTCAACCAGCGTGTCGAGCTCGTGGCCCAGCACCGCGACGGCCGGCTGCTGGACGTGGAGCTGTCCGTTGCCGCCATGGCGGCAGGCGACGGCTACGCCGCGCATGCCTTCGTGCGCGACGTCAGCCAGCGCAAGGCCGCTGCCCGCCAACTCGCCGCCAGCGAGCAGCGCATGCGCGACGTGACCAACGCCATCCCGGCCATCGTCGGCGTCTTCGATGCCGAGGAGCATTGCATCTTTGCCAATGACCTGGCGCTCAAGATCCACAACGTCGACCGCGACAAGGCCATCGGCCTGCCCATGCGCGACGGCCTGGGCGAGGCCAGCTATGCCCTGCACGAGCCCCATGTGAAGGCCGTGCTGCAAGGCCAGCGCCAGACTTTCGAGGGCTCGCTACCCTGGCGCGATGGCACTGGCTATTTCCAGATCCACCTCGTGCCGATGCGCGACGCGCAGACCGATGCCGTCAGCGGCTTCTATCTGATGACCTTCGACATCACGGCCCTGCGCAGTGCCCAGTTGAAGCAGGAGCGCAGCGAGCGGCGCCTGCGCTCCATCACGGACAACCTGCCGGCCCTGATCTCCCACCTGGATGCCGACGGCCGCTATCTGTTCGCCAACCGCCAGTTCGAGACCCTGCTCAAACTCGATCCCGAGCAACTGCTCGGCCGGCGCATTGACGAAGTGCGTGACGCGGACTACGTCGCGCAGGTGCGCCCCTGGCTGGCCAAGGCCATGGCGGGCCAGACCGTCGTCTTCGAATCCGAGACCGGCCCCAGTGA
>NZ_JBFULE010000874.1:0-2110 GCF_056400485.1 Roseateles sp. P5_B10 | reverse complement strand
GCCTTCACGCTGACCGAGGGCTTCGCGATCAAGAAGATCAGCTTCCTGGACCTGGCCTTTGAAGGCCGGCCCGAGGCCAGCGGCGACGAAGCCTTCGACGCCGACGCGGCCCTGGCGACCGGCGAACTGGGCCGGCTGATCCCGGCGCTCATCGAAGGCCTGGGCGGCGAGCACGACTTCGCCGCGGCAGGTGCGCCCGCCTCAGCGCCCGCGCCCGCCATCGCCTCTCTGCCGGCGAACGTGCCTGAGGACGCGCTCAGTGAGTCACCGCCCTGGTGACACCCCAGGCGTCGGATCGCTTGGGTAGCTTGGCGCGGCACCGGCAGGCACGCCACAACGGTGCCGTCAGCCGCGAAGCTCTCGGCACGCTCCGCTAGATCAATATTCCCAGAAGATCCGCTGCAGCTCAGCGGTGGTCTGTGGCTTGGTCAGGGCCACGGCGGCCAGGATCTTGGCCTTCTGGGGGTTCAGGTCGTGGGCCACCACCCAGTCGTACTTGTCGTCGGGCTGCTCGGCGTTGCGCAGCACGATGCCGTCAGCCACGCGGCTGGAGCGGATGACCAGCACGCCCTTGTCGCGGATGGACTTGAGCTTGTCCACCGCGTAGTTGGGCACCGAGCCATTGCCCGTGCCGGCGTTGATGATGGCCTTGACGCCCGGCGTGGCCGCCGCGTCGTACAGCGCCATGTTCATGCTGCCCGAGCCGTAGACGATGGACACGTCCGGCAGCGCGTCGATGGTGTCGATGTCGAACTCGGAGTTCGCGGTATGGCGCTTGGCCAGGCTGCGGAACCAGAAGGTCTTGCCCTCGACCACCATGCCCAGCGAACCCCATTGGCTGCCAAAGGCGCTGGTCTTGATGTTCACGCGCTTGGCTGCGTCACGGCCGGACAGGATGTCGTCGGCCATGGTGATCAGCACGCCCTTGCCCTTGGCGCTGGGCGAAGCCGCCACCACCACCGCGTTGTACAGGTTCAGCATGCCGTCGGCCGACATCGCGCTGCCCGGCCGCATCGAGCCGACCACCACGATGGGCTTGTCGCTCTTGATCACCAGGTTCAGGAAGAAGGCGGTCTCTTCCAGCGTGTCGGTGCCGTGGGTGACGACCACACCGCCCACTTCCGGGTCCTTCAGCAGCGCGGAAACGCGCTTGCCCAGGGTCACCAGCTTGTCGTTGGTGAAGCTCTCGGAAGCGATCTGGAAGGCTTGCTCGCCGCGCACGTTGGCCACGCTGGCCAGTTCGGGCACACCGGCGATCAGCTTGTCCACCGGCACCTTGGCGGCCTGGTAGGTGGCGCTGTTCAACGCCGAGGCGCCAGCACCGGCGATGGTGCCGCCGGTGGCGACGATCACCACGGTGGGTTTGGCGGTCTGGGCCAGCGCCGGCAAGCCGGCGAAGGCGCTGGCCGCCAGCAGCGCGGCGCAGGCGGCGCGCAGGCCGAAGGTCATGGATTGCATGCWGGGTTCTCCTCTGGTTGTAAAGAAACCAGCGCGAGTAGATGCGAGAAACGGGCCAGCATGAATACCGATCCGGCATTCGTGCTTTCAGAAGGCGCATGACTCCAGTGCATTGCCCGGGCCGGGCCGCGTGCAAAAGCGCTTCAAGAGCCCGGATCAGCAGCGGGGCAGCAACGCGCGCATCGTCGTCTCTTCAGAACCCCATCTTCAGCGTCACCCGCACCGTGCGCGGCTCGGCCGGGTGGACATGACGGTCGGCCACCGCCGCCGCCTCGCCGGGCAGTTGTGACTCGTAGAAGTACTCGATGTCGTTGAGCTTGCGGTCCATCAGGTTGAAGACGTCCACCGTCAGCTCGGCCTTGTCCCACAGCTTGCGGCTGACGCGCAGATTCGTCGTCAGCGACGAGCGCGAGCGCACGCTGTTGTCCTCGACCAGCGAGCCCGAGCCGAGGTAACGCCACTGCAGGCTGGCCGACCAGGGACCAAGGTCGCGCAGCGTGACGGCGATCGATCCGACCTTGTCGACGGCATTGGGAATGCGGTTGCCCGCGGGGTCGAAATCGGCGAAACGGGCACGCGTCCAGGCCAGGTCGGCGTCGATGAGCAACCAGGGCACAGGGGCATAGCGGTTGTTCCACTCAAGCCCATGACG
>NZ_JBFULE010000873.1:0-2112 GCF_056400485.1 Roseateles sp. P5_B10 | reverse complement strand
GAGCGCGGCCCGCGCCGGGGCGAGTTGCGGCACCCGGCGGCGTTGCCGGCTCCTTGCGTGGCACCCGCCACGCCGCGTCACCTGCGCCTTGCCGGCCACCGCAACTCGCCCCGGCGCGGGCCRCGCTCACGGCCTCGCTGGCTCCTTGGCCGGCCATGTCGCCAGCAGCACACCCAATAAGGCCAGGCCATAGGCCAGGGCCTGAAGGGCGGAGATGGATTCACCGAGAGCCAGGCCGATYAGCGCCGTGCTGATCGGCAGAAAGACCATGAAGACYCCCGCCTTGGCCGCCGGCAGCCCCTTCAGGCCAGCCATCCACAGCCAGACGGTGATGACGCTGGCCGTGGCGGCGTAGTAGCCCAGCAGCGCCCAGTCCAGCACGCGCGGCGCGCCGAAATCGAAGCTCAGGGCCTGCCAGATGGCCAGTGGCGCGACCAGCACCAGGCCCCAGAGGTTGATCAGGGCGCTGATGCGCTTCGGGCCCAGGCCGGCGGTCAGCTTCTTGCCGATGACGACATAGCAGCCCTCGCAGAACACGGCCGCGAGCAGCAGCAGCGCGCCCACCGGCGTCGTCTCAGCGCCGCCACCCTGTTTGCCGCTGGCCACCAGCGCAATGCCGCCGACCGCGCAGGCGATGCCGGCCAGCACGCGGCCGCCCAAGCGCTCGCGCAGGAAGGCCCAGCTCAGCAGCGCCACCGCCGCCGGGATGCCGGCCATGATGACGCCGGCGACGACGGCCGAACTCTGCCGCAGCCCGAACAGCATGCAGATGGAGAACAGGAAGTTGCCGAGGAAGGATTCGAGGAAGAGCAGCCAGCGCGAACGCGCATCCAGCGGCGCTTCGTGGGCGGGCYTTTTCAGCCAGGGCAGCATCAGCACGGCCGCGAAGCCGAAGCGCAGGCCGGCGAGCAGGAAGATGGGAAAGGCCGCCACCAGTAGCTWGGACAGGCCGACATAGCTGCCGACCAGGCTGGTGCTAGCTGCCAGCAGCGCGTAGGCGCGCCAGGGGACGGGATGCATTTGCTATTGGCTTTCGGGCCGAGCGCCGGGCCGCTCCCTAGCCGGCCCGCTTTGGCGATGTGCTTGCGGCTCAATGCCGCAAGCATCGCCGTCCCCGCGGGGGGCCGACCAGGCCTGCCGGCGTTCAGCCGGCGCAAGACTGGGCGAGGGGCTCATTCAACCGTGAAGGCCAGGAACTGCGTGAACTGCGCGGGATTGAAGTTGTTGTCGGACACCAGGATCAGCGTGCGCTTGCCTTCCAGCATCGGACCGAACGTGATGCCTTCGATGTTGTCCAGGGCCAGCACGCTGCCGTCGTCGTTCTTCAGCGACGACAGGTCCAGCAGCATGGTGCGCTTGACGGGCACGACCTCGTGGCCCTTGATGCTGGACCAACCCGACACATCGGTCGCGCCGCGTGTGTCGATCAGGTAGAGCTTGATGGTATTGCTGGTGGGCTGCTTGGTCAGCGCCGCGATGCCCGGCGTCACGGCGCCGACGGCGAAGGCGCGCTCGATGACGATGAACTCATGGGCCGACAGGGCCAGCATGTCGGGCACGCCGTTGGTGGCGAAATCGCCCTGGCGCGCCGGCGGGAAGGGTACGGGACCGACGTCGTAGATGTATTCGGCGCCGGCCTTGCCGCTGTCCAGATCGAAGGACAGCATGCGCGCGCGGCTGCCGCGGCCCACGGCCGTGGGCAGGCTGTCCTRGGCCAGGCCGTTCTCGCTCATCGTCCACAGCGTCTTGCCGTCGGGCGTGATGGCGATGCTCTCGAAGGCGAGGTTGTTATAGACGCCCACGTCGCCGGGCGTGATGCCGCCGGCGCTGCCCAGGGGGTTGTAGTAGCCCGGCACCGGGAATTCGCCGGCCGGCTTGCCGTCGGGGCTCATGCGGCGCACGGTCGGGTTCTGCAAGGAGCTGGAGACGCGCTGGCCCTCGTTGGCCCAGTAGATGAGGTTGCGCTTGGCGTCCAGGCGCAGGCTCTCGGGGTCGACCTGGTTGCGGCCAAAGGGCTGGCCGTCGAGGTCGAGGATGGTGGTCATGCCGACCCAGGCCACGCCGGCCTCACCGGGGTTGGCGCTGCGGCGGAACTTGGACAGGTCCAGGCTC
>NZ_JBFULE010000872.1:0-2123 GCF_056400485.1 Roseateles sp. P5_B10 | reverse complement strand
GCCCCCAGTTGGGCTTGCGCGGCAGCAACCAGCCGCTGAGGGCAATCAGCGCGGCAGCGGCGATCGGAGCGAGCCGGCCAACGAGTTCCGCCACGTGGGCGGGGGCGGCGCTGCTCGTGAACGGACTGCCGAGGAAGTCAGCCGGCCCGTCCGGCAGCCACAGGTAAAACGGCCAGGCGCCAATCAGGAAGACGAGCGTGGCCGCGAGATGCCAGCGCAGGCCACCGGTATGCACCAGCCGCGGCAGCCGGGCGGCGGCGGTGATGCCCATCATCAGGCCGCTCATCAACAGGATCTGCAGCGGCAGCCGATCGAAGGTCGCACCCGTCGGCGTCACGCCCTTGTAGAGCAGGAAGACCGCGGCCACGTGCAAGAGCAGGCTCGCCACATAGGGGATGGCCAGGCTCACCCGGTCGACGAGCCCGTTGCTGGCCGGGACTTTCGGCTGGACTGTCGGGTCCGGCAGCACCACGTCGTCGATGAAATGGCCGAACACCTCGGAGTCGTTCCAGTAGTCGTTGTGCGCCTTGCCGGGCAACCAGTAGCGGCTGAAGCCATGGTCATGCTTGCTGCCGAACTCGAAGGCCTCGCAGCCGCTGTCCTTCAGGAAGCCCATGGCGGAATCGAGCTTGAACCCGATGGGGTCCCCGAAGTCGTAGTAGTTGCGCCACTTGATCTGCTGCGCCAGCGTCAGCCGCGGCGCCTCGCTGTCGCCAAAGAGCACCTGCTGGCCGGAGCAGCTGGATTTCAGCTTGAGGCCCTGCCAGAGCGCCGGCCACAGCACGATGTGCTTGTCGATCGGCGAGCCTATCGTCATATAGCCGCGCACATAACGGATCCAGCCGTCGTCAACCGGCGCACTGGATCGGTTGTCCGGGTCGACGATGGGGCGGCCCGACAGCGCTTCGAGCAGGCCGAGGAAGCTGATGACCGTGCCCTCGCTGTGCGCCACGATGTAGATCTCCGGATGGCCCCCCGGGCAGGCCTCCTGGAATGTCGCCACCACCTGCGCGAGCGCGCTGTGGAAGCGGTGCAGGATCTTGTCGCGGTAGTAGGGAAAGTCGGTGACGAGCTGGACATCGCCGACGTAGTCGCGCAGCAGCGGCGCCAGCTCGAACTTGAAGATGCCCATGCGGGCGAGCACGGCCAGCAGGCTCTCCAGCACGCCCACGGTCTCGACGATTTCGTCGACGATGCCGGTACCGAGCTGGAAGTCCTCGGCCTTCAGATTGCCGTTGGGCACCTCCCTGCGGTACTGCGACTCGGCGCGGCTGACCACCGTGTGTCCCCAGGCCTTGGTCTCCTCCAGCGTGTCATTGGCCTTGACGACCTGCCCCGGAATGTCGGCCCAGTAGATCTCGGCGAAGCCGATGCGCGACAGGGCGTCTGCAGGCTTGGCGTCCAGGCGGCTGATGCGAACCGCAGCCGCCGAGCCAAGGTTGAAGTAACCCAGCGGCATGACCGGCAGTGGCGGCGAAGCCCTGTCGCCGAAGCGCCGCGCCACCGAACGTATCGTGTCGCTGCGCAGCTGGCTGCCAATGCCGTGGATGGCCACGACGATCTTGTCCATCGGCGGGCGGCCCTGGCTGGCATCCGAGATGGATGCGGCCGTGGCCGTCTGCTGCTCGGAAGTGGATGCAACCGTCATGGGGAACTCTCCTCACGGGAAGTCCACGCATGGTGCCTCCGAGGCGGCCCTCACCGCTTCAACAAGACTGAGGAGACGCCGCCTCAGGGGGCGATCTGCTCCGCGTAGTCGTACAAGGCCGACAGGATCTGCTCACCTCGCTCGTCGGCTGTTTCACCGAGAACATCGATACGCTCCATGAAGGCCGCCAGCGTCTGCGCGCCGCCTTCGCCCTCATGCAGCCGCGCAGCCAGGTGGCCCTGCCAGCGCTCCGCCTCTTCTGCCGACAGGCTGGACGGGAAATTGCGCGCACGCCAGCGGAAGACAAGCTCATCCAGCCGCCCGTCCTGGAAGGCCAGCTTGCCTTGCGCCGCGCGCTCGGCGAGCTGCGCGGGCGCCATCGTGCGCACCTTGTTCAACGCCCGGCGGTCGTCGTTGCCGATGAAGCCGCCGTAGAGGTCTTCGTCCACGTCGGCCGGCGCGAAGGGCTCGCGCT
>NZ_JBFULE010000871.1:0-2132 GCF_056400485.1 Roseateles sp. P5_B10 | reverse complement strand
GGTGCGGCCGGCCTCGGGCACGGACAGCGCGGCCAGCACGCCGCCGCCGCGCGTGATGGGCAGCAGCTCGCTGTCGGCATTGAAGGCGACCAGGGCGCGGGCATTCGGGTTCAGCGGCCCGGTCTCGACGCTGTCCATCGAGGCGTTGACCGAGCGGATCTCCGCCAGGCCCAGGCTGGTGTTGGCCGCCACCATGCCGGGGTAGAGATGCCGGCCGCCCAGATCGACGGTCTTGGCGCCAGCGGGCGCGGCCAGCTCGGTGCCACCGATCGCGCGGATCTTGCCGGCCTCGATGAGCAGGCTGCCGTTGGCGATGACCGGGCCGCTGACCGGGTGGATGACGGCATTGCGCAGCAGCAGCGGTTCGCGCTGTGGCGGGGGTGGCGTGTTGGGCGTGGCTTGGGCGGTGAAGGCGGCAGCCAGCAGGGCCGTGATGAGTGCGAGCTTCATGTCAGTACGCGTCCACGGTGCATTCATGCCAGGCGTCACCGCCGAAATAGCTTTGGCGATCACGGTTGGCCTCATGCAGCCAGCGTTGCAATTCGAGCTGGTCCAGCGCTGCGGCCAGCGGTGTGGCCGGCCGCCCCTCGGGCGGCGCGGCGGCTTTGGCGCGCTCGGGTATCGCTAGCGCCACGAGGCGGGCGCGCTCGGCGCTATCACGCTCGCGCAGCTGCGTGTCCTCGCCGCGGTCGAAGTAGCGCCGCCCGTCGATCCAGGTCTGCTCGGCGCGTGCCGCGCTCGACAGCGGGCTTGCGCTCCAGATGACGAAGTCGGCGTCCTTGCCCACTTCCAGCGAGCCGACGCGCCTGTCGATGCGCAACTGCTTGGCCGAGTTGATGGTCACGAACTTCAGCGCCTCGGCCTCGCTCATCCCCCAGGCCTTGCCGCCATAGCGCAGCGCCTTGGCCGCCTCGGTGTTGAGGCGGCGCGCCAGCTCGTCGCTGTCGGAGTTGAAGCTGGTCAGCACACCCGCCTTCTGCGTCATCGCGCCGCTGTAGGGAATGGCGTCCTGCACCTCGACCTTGTAGCCCCACCAGTCCGAGAAGCCGGAGGCGCCGGCGCCCAGCGCCGCGATCTCGGGCGCGACCTTGTAGGCCTCCAGCACATGCTGGAAGGTGGCGACCTCCAGGCCGAAGTCCTTGGCCAGGGCYACGAACATCAGGATCTCGTCGGCGCGGTAGCTGTGGATGTGGATGACGCGCTTGCGTTCCAGCAACTCGACCAGCGTGTCCATCTGCAGGTCGCGGCGCGTGTTCGGGTCGGCCTTGCGCCGCTCGCGGTAGGCCTGCGCAGCCAGGAAGGCGTCGCGCATGACCTGCTCGACACCCATGCGCGTCGTCGGATAGCGCGGGTCGCCGTCGTTGGGGGGAAAGTTGGCGCGCTTGACGTTCTCGCCGAGCGCGAACTTGATGCCGGGGCGTGCGCCTTCGAACTTCAGGCCTTCCGCATCCAGCCCCCAGCGCAGCTTGATGACCTGATTCTGGCCGCCGATGGCATTGGCCGAGCCGTGCAGCAAGTTGGCGCTGGTCACGCCGCCGGCAAGCTGACGGTAGAGGCTGATGTCGGTGGCGTCGACCACATCGCCAACGCGCACCTCAGCCGTCACCGAATGCGCGAACTCGTTGGTGCCGCGGTTGATGGCGGTGTGCGAGTGGGCATCGATGAGGCCGGGCGTCAGGTGCTTGCCTGCAGCGTCGATGACGACGGCGCCAGCAGGCGCTGCCAGACCCTTGCCGATGGCAGCGATGCGGCCGTCGCGCGCCAGCAGATCGGTGGCTTCGAGATTGCCGGCAGCGGCACTGGTCCAGACCGTCGCGTTGCGCACCAGCACGACGGCCGGGCGCTCGGGTGGCGCCGTGCGGCCGAAGACGCCCGCCGGGAACGTGGCAGGCGACAGGGGCGGTGGGGCGACAACCTGGGCCACAGGCGGCTGGTAGGGCACGATGCGCGTGGCCGTCCAGGGCTGGCTGCGGCCATCGGCCAGCGTCATCGCGCCGGCCATTGACGGGCCACGGCCCTCCAGGCGCAGGCTTTCCTTCGCGCCGACCTCGCAGGGCCAGCGCAACAGCAGTTCGCGGCCGCGTTGCTGCAGCTCGCAGGTCTTGCCATCGACCTGCAGCGTGGGTTTGGCC
>NZ_JBFULE010000870.1:0-2132 GCF_056400485.1 Roseateles sp. P5_B10 | reverse complement strand
AAACTCAAACGACTCGTCTTGCTTGGTCAGCCGGCGCGGCGTGCCGTCCGGCAGATCCTTGACGTAGAGCGAGCCCAGGGCCGAGTAGACGACGCGCTTGCCGTCCGGCGACACCTGGGCACCGCGCAACTGGTGCACGGCGAACTTCGCCGGGGACACGTCTTGCGCAAAGCGCATCGGTTCGCGCAGCTCGCGCGTGTCCTTCACGTGGAAGGGAATGTCGGCAGCCGTGCCCTTGAAGGGGTCGACGCGCCAGATCTTGCCCTCGGCCCAGACGACCATCTCCTTGGAGCCAGGCATCCACGCGAAGCTGGGGTAGACGCCCCACATCGCCCAGATCTCCTGCAGGTCGCGTGACAGGCCACTCCAGGCCGGGCGCTCGACACCGGTGCTCAGGTCCTTCAGGAACAGCGTGCTCTGGTTGCGCACGCGGCGCACGAAGGCCAGGTATTTGCCATCCGGCGAGGGCGTGGGCCGCACCGCGCCACCGGGGCCTTGAACGAAGGCCTCGACCGACCCGTCGCCCAGGTCCTGGCGGAAGATCTTGTAGATCTCGCCATTGCTGTCCYTGTTGTATTCGAAGGTCTTTCCGGGTGTCGTGTCCTGCGAGTAGTAAAGGTACTTGCCGTCCGGCGACACGGCCGGCTCGCCGAGGTCCTTCTGCCAGTTGGGCTTCTCGTTGAGCTGCACGCCCTTGTTCTTCGCGGCGTCGCCGTCGACATGGAAGAGCCAGATCTCGCCCGAGCCCGCGCTGCGCGTGCCGGTGTAGTGCTTGCGTGCCAGCAGGTATTTGCCGCTGGGGTGCCAGACCGGGTTGTTCAGCAGGCGGAAGTCTTCCTTGGTCACGGCGCGGGCGCCGCTGCCGTCTATGTTCATGACCCAGATGTTGTCGCCGCCGCCGGCGTCGCTGAGGAAGGCGATCTGCTTGCCGTCCGGCGAGAAGCGGGCCTGGTGTTCCCACGCGATGGAGTGGGTCAGCGCCTTGGCCTCGCCGCCGCCGATCGGCAGCGTGTACAGGTCACCCAGCAGGTCGAACACGATCGTCTTGCCGTCGGGGCTGACGTCCACGCTCATCCAGGTGCCTGTCTTCACATCGATGCTGGCCGTCCTGGCCACGCCGGGCGGCGTGTTGACATTCCAGACCGCGGACGCGGCCGGCGCGGCAGGCTTGGGCGCTTCTTGCGCGTTCGCGGCCAGGGCTGCGGCCAGCAGCAGGGCGGGGGCGGCGTTCAGACGATGCATGGAGGCGGGTGTTGGGAAGACCAAAACCTTCGATGCTAGCGAAGGGTGGCTTGCCCGCCCGTTCGTCACGCCCCAGCCAAGGCCAGGGCTTCTGCGAGGTTCAGGGTTTGCCCGGAGGCCCAGGCCAGCTTGGCGCCGTCGCCGCTGAGTTGGGCGCCGGCCAGGCGGCGCACACGCGCCAGCGCGCGGGCTTCACGCGAGCCCAGGGCGCCCAGATGGCGCTGCCAGTACTGCTCTGCAAAGGCCGCCAGCTGCAGCGCATGCTCGGGCTGGCGCAGCCGTGCCAGCGGCCGGGGGAAGAGCTGCAGCGTCAAGGCCCGCGCGTGCAGATGCTGACGCCCATGCGCGATGCGCAAGGCCTGGCGAGCCGCCGCGAGCATGGCCGGCCAGTCGCGGCGGGCTTCGTGGACCATGGCGAGCGAGATGGCCGCGTCGAGCTGGCCCACGCCGTCGCCGTCGGCCTCGGCCAGCCGCTGGCAGGCGGTGATCCAACCCAGCGCGGTGGCGATGTCGCCCAGCTCGATCAGGCACTGGGCGCGGTTGCGCAGCCTTGCGGCGGCCTGGCGCGAGTGGCCGACCGCCTCCCACAGCTCCTGGGCGCGGGCGTACAGCGCCTCGGCCTGCGCGGGCTGGCCACGCGACACGGCGATGGCGGCCAGTTGCTGCCAGGCACGCGCCTCGGTGGCCACGTCGCCGACGCGCCGAGCCAGGCCGATAGCCTCTTCAAGCGGGCGGGTCTGGCCCTGCTCGCGGTTGTCGCCGGCCAGCAGCACCCAGGCACGGCGCACCAGAGCCGGTGCGCGGGCGACGGGGTCGCTGCCGGCCAGTTGCAGCGCACGCTCGGCCTCCGCCAGCGCGAGGGCGCGGTCGCCGTGTGTGAAGGCCAGTTG
>NZ_JBFULE010000869.1:0-2136 GCF_056400485.1 Roseateles sp. P5_B10 | reverse complement strand
CTTGGCGCCACAGCTGTTGGTGTAGGTGGCGGTGGCCGTGCAGGCTGCGGCCGGTTGGATGGTCTGCTCGCGCGCTGCACCGGCGGTGCCGCAGCCGCTCCAACTCCACATGCCCCCGGATATCGGCTGCGGGCCGAGGATGGCCGAGGCACCGGTCTTGATGGTGGCCGATGCCGTTTGCGTCCACGTGCCATTGACGTTGATGTAGGGCGTGATGGCGGTCGGCGCGCAGGTTTGCGCCAGCGCCAGCGGGGCTGCGCTCGTGCCAAAGGCAAGCAGCAGCGCGTGTATCAAGGTTCTCATGTTCTACCTTTCAGTGAAGGTGCTCGGCCGGTTGTCTCCGCCGGTCACGAGCGTTATGCAGCGGCAGACCGGCGCCAAGAACTGGACACCGGCCTGCCGAGCCCTTGTTTCAGTTGCTGTAAAGCATTCCGCGGCCGGTGCCGCTGATGTAGATCCGGCCGTAGATGGCTTGGTCGGCCGCCATCACGCCGATGCCGCCGAACTGGTTCGCGTCGTCGTTGAAGCGCGTCCAGGTGGCGCCGCCGTCATCAGAGCGATGCACGCCCCAGACACCGTTGCTGACGCCCACAACGTAGACCGCGGCCGAGTACGGCGCGCCAGCCTTGGCCTTGCCCAGCGCGATGGCGCTTGCACCCTGCACCTGGGGCCAGGGGTTGCCGGTGAAGATCGACGCGAAGTTGCTGAGCTTGGCCCAGCTCGCACCCGAATCGGTCGAGTGGTACACCGCGTTGCCGTCGGTCAGCCAGAGGTCGCCCTCGACGTTGGGGTTGACCGCCAGCGAGGTGYTGCCGAAGTAGTTCGGCGCCAGCCCKGCGTTCACCGAGCCCTGGCTCAGCGTGAACGTGTGGCCGCCATCGGTCGACGTGTAGACCTTGCCCGGCGTGCCCCACCAGTGGCCACCGGAATCGTAGGCATAGACCTTGTTCGGGTTCTTGCGATCSGCRACCAGGTGGTAGGCGCGGGGGAAGACGCTGTTGATCGCGGGCAGATTGGTCGGCACCCAGGTGGCRCCGTTGTCCGTGGTGTAGGACGGCACCGAGTAGCCGGGTGCCCAGACYGCCTTGTTGCGCGCGGTGATGGCGATGCTCGCTTCCCCWCCCGTGTTCGCCGCGACGCCCTGCGGGTARSTGGCGAACTTCGCCCAGGTCTTGCCGCCGTCGCCCGACCACATGCCGTAGSCGGTGTTGTTGCCCAGCACGACGCCGATGGTGGCCATGTACTGCGGRTCSGACCACGCCATGTCGGCGGCGAAGCTGTTGCTCCAGTCGGTGGCCGGCGTCAGCGTCGGCTTGGTCGYGAGGTTGGTGTGCACCCAGGCGCCGACGTCGCCCGAACTGTTGATGACGGTGTAGGTGGCGCCGGCCGGCGGCGTGGCCAGGCCCAGCACGGCSGTCTCCTCAAGGCCGTCGACCGTCATGGCCCAGGTTGGCGTGGCCGAGGAGGCGTTGCTTGTCTGCATGACGCCGCCGGAGACGTGCAGGATGTGATCGCGGTTGAAGGGATCGATCTCSACATCGTCGATCCAGCCCCAGGARACSTCGCCYGGCGTCATCGCTTCGATCTCGCGCCAGTTCCGGCCGGCATCGTCGGACAGCTGGAGGATTCGCTGGCCGGGGAAGTTGCCCCAGGTGTTGGTSAYCCCCAGCGCAATGCGCGTSGTCGCGCCGGTGCCKGAGACGGACACGCCRCCGTAGCCGACYGAGTCGTCGCTCCTGAGCAAGGTCCAGTTGCTGCCGTCGAACTTGTACAGACGGGCGGGACCGGCGGAGCCGGGACCGGCGTCCCTGGTGAAGACCACRTAGAACATGCCGTCAGCGGCRCGCACCATGTGCGGGATGTGATAGCCGGAGATCGGCACCGTGACCGGGGTCCACGAGGCGCCGCCRTTGGTSGAYTTGTACAGGTTCGAGGCCAGGCCTGCGGTCTGGACGTAGTCTGGCGCGATGGGCGCGTAGATTGTCTGCGTGGCCGTGCCGCTGCCCTTGGTGCCGGTGTCGTAGACGACCGTCTCGACGCCCATTGCGCTGCCGCCGCCCAAGGCATTGACCTGGTCCTGGGTCAGCTTGGCGCTGGACAGCGATGTCACCTGCGCCCAGGTGAGGCCCGAGTCGG
>NZ_JBFULE010000868.1:0-2142 GCF_056400485.1 Roseateles sp. P5_B10 | reverse complement strand
GACGACCACTGTCACCGCAGACGCCGCCACCGCGGCAAGCCCCGCGGCCAAGATGCCGCCGCAGATCCCCTACATCATCGGCAACGAAGGATGCGAGCGCTTCAGCTTCTACGGCATGCGCAACATCCTGACGGTCTTCATGATGACCAGCCTGCTGCTGGCCATTCCCGAGGACCTGCGCAAGGCCGAGGCCAAGGAGGTGTTCCACACCTTCGTCATCGGTGTCTATTTCTTCCCGCTGCTGGGCGGTTGGCTGGCCGACCGCTTCTTCGGCAAGTACCCGACCATCTTCTGGTTCAGCATCCTGTACTGCGCGGGGCATGCCTGCCTGGCCCTGTTCGACGACAGCATCCGGGGCTTCTACTTCGGCCTGTTCCTGATCTCGCTCGGCTCGGGTGGCATCAAGCCCTTGGTGAGTTCATTCGTTGGCGACCAGTTTGACAAGAGCAACCGGACGCTGGCGCAGAAGGTCTATGACGCCTTCTACTGGATCATCAACTTCGGCAGCTTCTTCGCGTCGCTGCTGATGCCCCTCATCCTGAAGAACTATGGCGCCAGCGTCGCCTTCGCGCTGCCGGGTCTGCTGATGCTGGCCGCCACCGTCATCCTGTGGAGCGGCCGCAAGAAGTATGTGCACCAGCCGGCACACGGCGCCAACCCGCACAGCTTTTTGAAGGTGGTTTGGACGGCCTTGAAGGCCGGCGGCGCTGGCGCCGCCGTGGCATCGCTTGGTCTCGTTGGTGCGGCCTACTCGCTGAGCCGCATCGATGGCCTGGGCCTCGTGCCGGCGGTCTGCCTGGCCCTCGTGCTGGTGATGGGCTTTGGCGGCGTGGGCGCGGCGATGCAGCTGGAGCGCGCGCGCGGCGTGCATCCGGACGAGGCTGTCGACGGTGTGCGTAGCGTGCTGCGCGTGCTGGTGCTGTTCGCGCTGGTCACGCCGTTCTGGTCGCTGTTCGACCAGAAGGCCTCGACCTGGGTGCTGCAGGCCGATCAGATGGCCAAGCCCGCCTGGTTCCAGTCGTCCATGATGCAGGCGCTGAACCCGGCGCTGGTGATGATCCTGATCCCCTTCAACAACCTGGTGCTCTATCCCACGCTGCAACGCATGGGCCTGCAGGTGACGGCACTGCGCCGCATGGGCGCAGGCATCGCGCTGGCGGGTGCGGCCTGGATCGTCGCCGGCGTGTTGCAGCTGTGGCTGGACGAAGGCACGACGGTCAGCATCGTCTGGCAGATGCTGCCCTATGCGCTGCTGACGCTGGGCGAGGTGCTGGTCTCGGCCACCGGGCTGGAGTTCGCCTACAGCCAGGCACCGCTGTCCATGAAGGGCACGATCATGAGCTTCTGGAGCCTGTCGGTGACCATCGGCAACCTGTGGGTGCTGCTGTCCAACGTCAGCATCAAGAGCCCGGCGGCGCTGCAGGCGATCAAGTCGACCGGCTACAGCGAGACCGCCTGCCTGATGTTCTTCTTCGCCGGCTTCGCGCTCGTGGCCGCGACCCTGTTTGCGCTCGTGGCAAGGCGCTATCCGATGCTGAACAATTACCGCAGCTGAAGTGCGGCGGTGAATAGCCACCTTGGTTTCAGCGCCTGGCTCAGTAAGCTGCGCGGCACATGACAGACGCTCAAAATCGCCGCCCCTACGTCGATCCCACGCTGGTCGATCACCATGCACCACGCGCCGCGCCTGAGCCGGCGCCCGAAGCTGCGGCCTGGCAGCAGTCCTCGAACCGCCCGCGTCCGGCGGGCGCCCGGTCGCCGCGCACCCGCGTGATCCGCGAATCCAAGCGCGGCTACTTCGCCCGCCACTGGCATGGCGAGATGAGCCTGGTGCGCAGCTACTGGGTCAACAACTTCCTCGTCGCCACGCCATTGGCTTTCCTGCTGACGGGCCTGATGACCTGGATCAGCGTCAAGGGCGACTCGCTACAGGTCAGCGCCATCTCGCTGCTGGTGACCATGCCGCTGCTGCTGGCGCTGAACCTGTGGTGCATCGTCGGCGCCTGGCGTGCCGCGGCCAACTATCTGCGCGAAAGCGGCTCGGCACTCTGGGGGTGGCTGGCGCGCATCACGCTGGCGCTCAGCACCCTGCAGTTGTTGGCCTCGGTGGTGTTCGGCTTCCTGCCCAGCGTGGGCGAGTAC
>NZ_JBFULE010000867.1:0-2143 GCF_056400485.1 Roseateles sp. P5_B10 | reverse complement strand
GGGCTACACCGCGGCCTATGCGCTGCCCGTGCACGACCCCAGCAACCCGCAGAATTTTCGCCGCGCCACGGCGATGAAGGAATTCCTGAAGCTCGGGTTTGAGCAAGCGGAGCCCAACATCCGGGCCGTCATCACGGGCGCAATCCGCACCTGATCGCGCCTTCCTAGCATTCATGGGCATGAGTGCTGCCGACGCCCTGCGCGATTTTGTGACTCCGCTGCTTCCGGGCTGGCGGGTCCAGTTCGGCCGCTGGCGCGACGGCGAGAAGGCCGACCGCTTCTGCGTCATCAAGCCGGCCGGCGGCCTGCCCGCAGATCTCGTGCGCCGCCCTCAGTTCACCGTGTCGCTGATCGGCGCCGAGAACGCCGAGGCCTCCGAAGTCAGCGAAGCGGCCGACGCCATCGTCGAAGAGATGCGCACCAGCAGCGGCACCCTTATTTCCCTGCAGCCGGCCGAGCCGGTCTACATGCCGACCGATGACGGGCGGCCCGTCTTTGAAATCGCCGTCCAGGCAATCACCAACTGAGGACCTCGCACCATGGCTTCTCCTAAATTCGTCGGGCGYGACGTCGTTGTCGAGTTCGCGATCGCGCTCGAGAACGTCGACCCGACAACGCTGACCTATTCGCGCCTGGGCGCCATGCGTGGCAAGTCCATGAAGGTTTCATGGGACACCGTCGATGCCACGGCCGACGACTCGCCGAACTTCACCAAGGAAAACCTGGTGACGTTCAAGAGCGTCGAGTTCAGCGGCGACGGCGTCAGCTACGGCGAGGACGTCAGCAACCAGAAAAACATGAAAGTCCAGGCCATCAGCCCGGGCGCCGGCACGAACAACCAGCCCAAGGTCTGGCTGCGAATGACCGACCCCGACGGCGACAAGTGGGAAGGCCCCTTCATCGTCAACGAGTGGTCCGACGACCGCCCCTATTCGGACGTGGCCACCTGGAGCCTGTCCGCCATGAGCAACGGCAACGTTGCCTACACCCGTGCACCCTAAGGATCAATCATGGCAGCCATTGCATCTATCAACGCCGGCCAAGTCGGCCCTTTCGCCGCGGCGATCACTACGCTGTCGGCCGACGATACGATCACTTTCAGCGCCACCAAGAAGCAGTTGCTGGTGCTGACCAACACCACCGGCGGCAGCCTGACCGCGACCATCGATGGCGACGGCGGCACGACCGTCTCGGTGCCCGGCATCGGCGCGGTGGATGTGTCCAGCGGTAAGGCCATCGTGGTCGGTGCCGGCCTGAGCGTGGCCGTTGTGCTCGGCACGATCAGCGCCTTCTGCAAGGGCGTCGTGCACATCACCGGCGCCGCCACGCTCAAGGCCCAGCTCTTCGACTTCTGATGCTCGTCGAATCCGGCCTCGTGCGAGCGACGGCCGGCGACGGGACCGAATTCGTCTTTCGGCCGTCGCTCGGCCGCATTGCCTCGCTCGGGAGCCCCGGTGAGATCATCAGCTTGTTCGCCGCCCTGCATGGGCCGCATGCCCCGGCGGAAGCGGCCTATGTGCTGGCTTGTCTGTGCGATCAGGAAGACCCGACACCGCTGATCGGCTGGCGCGACGGTGACACCCGGCACGTCGGCGCGATGCCACAGGCCGAGCAGGTCATCGTGGCTCAGCACCTGATGCGGCACGGGATCATGGGCACGGCCACGCCACAGGCCGGCGACGGCAAGTTTGCCGCCGAGTTCCATGCCGCCGAGTACGTCTCCGCCGCCCGTGTGCACCTGGGCCTGTCCAGCGAAGACGCCGAGGCCCTGTCCATGACCGAGTTTCAGACCATGTTCGCGATGAAGTTCCCGGACGCTGGAAAGAAGAAGCGTGACGTGCCGACCCGCGAGGAGTACGAGGCCACCATGAAGGCGCACGAGGAGCGTGGGCATGGGTAACGGCGGCACCAACGTAGGGGCGATCTACTACGACGTTTCGCTCGACACGCGGCAGCTGATCGACGGACAGCGCCAGGTCGACCGAGAACTGAAGAAGACGTCCGGCAGCCTGGAGGCCTTCGGCGGCAAGGTCACCGCCATTGCCTCGGCCGTCGGCGTTCTCGCTGCGGCCCTGGCTAAGCTTAAGATTGCTGAGCTGGCGGACGAGATGCGCCTGCTTCAGGCCCGCGTCCAGGTCGCGTC
>NZ_JBFULE010000866.1:0-2145 GCF_056400485.1 Roseateles sp. P5_B10 | reverse complement strand
TCCACTGGCCTTGGCTGAGCGCCAGGTGGGTGCCGCCGGTGCGGTCGGTGAAGACCTGGCAGTCGAACTCGCCCTGGGCCGTGGTCAGGCGCCGCTCGGCAACGCGCTGGATCAGGCTCTCGTGGCGGCTGCGGTGTTCGATGAGGTCGGCGATGGTGCCGATCTTCAGGCCATGCTYGGCAGCAAAAATCTCGAGGTCGGGCAGGCGAGCCATGGTGCCGTCGTCCTTCATGATCTCGCAGATCACCGAGGTGGACGACAGGCCGGCCATGCGCGCCAGGTCGCAGCCGGCCTCGGTATGGCCGGCGCGCATCAGCACGCCGCCGTCGTGGGCCTGCAACGGGAAGATGTGACCGGGTTGCACGAGGTCGCTGGCCTTGGCGTCCGCCGCGACGGCCGCCTGCACGGTGCGGGCACGGTCGGCGGCGGAGATGCCGGTCGTGACGCCGGTGGCGGCCTCGATGGACACCGTGAAGGCGGTGCCATGCTGGGTGCCGTTGCGCCGCGTCATCGGCGGCAGCTGCAGGCGCTCGCAATGCTCGCGGGGCAGTGTCAGGCAGATCAGGCCGCGGCCGTAGCGGGCCATGAAGTTGATGGCCTCGGGCGTGACGAGGTCGGCCGCCAGCACGAGATCGCCTTCGTTCTCACGGTCTTCCTCGTCGACGAGGATGACCATGCGGCCGGCAGCCAGCTCGGCCACCAGCTCGGGAATGGGGGAGATGGGCATAGCCGGCGATTGTAGGTGGCGACCCTAGCGGCTGGTGCCGCGTGGGGCGTTACTTCGGACGCAGCCGCAGGCGCAGATCCGGGCCGATGGGTGTGGCTTCGATGAGGCGCCAGCGACGCGCGTCGCCGAGTTCGGCCAGCGGGCTCAGCGCCGCGAGCGGGCGGCCTTCGCCGATCAGCATGGGCGCCTGGTAGATCAGCAGCTCGTCGACCAGGCCGGCATCGAGGAAAGCCCCGGAAAGCGTCGGACCGGCTTCGACATGCAGTTCATTGATGCCTTGGGCGCCGAGTTCGGTCAGCAGCGCGGCCAGATCGGCCCGCCCGGGACCGATGACGCGGGCCTCACCGGGGGGCTGCAGGATGCGGGCGCCGCCTGGCATGCGGCCTCGCGGGTCCAGCACGATGCGCAGCGGCTGACGAGCAGTCGGCACCAGGCGCACATCGAGGCGCGGGTCGTCAGCCAGCACGGTGCCGATGCCGGTCAGCACGGCGCTTGCGCGCTTGCGCCAGGCATGGCCGTCGGTGCGGGCGGCCTCGCCGGTGATCCATTGGCTGCGGCCATCGGGCAGGGCGGTGCGGCCGTCGAGCGAGATGGCCGACTTCAGGCGCACGAAGGGCCTGCCGCGCTGCATGCGCGAGAAGAAGCCGATGTTGAGTTCGCTGGCCGCCTCGGCGATGGCCGGGTCCGCCAGTTCAACCTGCAGGCCGGCAGCCTTCAGGCGCGCGAGGCCCTGGCCGGCGACTTGTGGGTTGGGGTCCTTGACCGCAGCCACGACGCGCGCGATGCCGGCGGCAATCAGCGCATCGCAGCAGGGAGGCGTTCGGCCATGGTGGGAGCAGGGCTCGAGGGTGACAACGGCGGTCGCGCCGCGCACATCGTGGCCGCGCGCGGCTGCATCGCGCAACGCCATCACTTCGGCATGGGCCTGGCCAGCCGGCTGGGTGTGGCCCGCGCCGAGTTCCCGGCCGTCGGGAGCCAGGATGACGCAGCCGACGCGGGGGTTGGGGTCGGTCAAGCCGATGGCCTGCTCGGCCAGGGAAAGCGCTCGCTGCAGCGCCGCCGTGATTGCGGGCGAATTCATGCGAGCAGTCTAGGGCCCGCCAACGCGGCGGCTAAGGTCCGGGGGCAGGCTGCAGCTGGATGGTCGAGTAGTCGGCGAAGACGCCGGCACTGGGGTTGACCGCTGGCGCCGTCGGGCAATCGAGGTTGCCCTTGATGACCAGGAAGTTCTGACGTGCCAGCGAACCCGTGACCCGGGCATAGACCGCCGGATGCTCCTCGTTCTCCAGGGCCTTCCAGTCGGCCGTGAACATGCCGCCGCTGCCGTTGTAGTCGGCGCTGTAGCGGCAGACGCGGTATTCGGCTGCGGTCGTGCCGAGGCTGAGGCCTGTCAGCTCGAGCTGGCCCGACCAGTATTT
>NZ_JBFULE010000865.1:0-2149 GCF_056400485.1 Roseateles sp. P5_B10 | reverse complement strand
GTGATGAGATGGCGTTTCGACTCTGGTGCGCGACGGGAGGGCTGATGGGTTATCTCACCAAACTGCTGCGACAAGTTGTATGGGACGCATGCGACGAGGGGCACACGAAAGTATCGCTGGCGCGATTAAGCGAGGCCAACGTAAAAGCTATCTGGAGCTTGGAAGG
Organism: Roseateles sp. P5_B10; assembly: GCF_056400485.1. Classification (NCBI taxonomy): domain Bacteria; kingdom Pseudomonadati; phylum Pseudomonadota; class Betaproteobacteria; order Burkholderiales; family Sphaerotilaceae; genus Roseateles; species Roseateles sp. P5_B10. The sequence continues at coordinate 1,983 of NZ_JBFULE010000865.1, read as the reverse complement.
TGAGCTTGATAAAAATCCGTTTACATCGAAATTCTCATGCCAACCCACGCAAGACATGATCGACTTTGCAATGGGAATTGGTCTTAAAGAGGATGAGCCTTTGCCCGAAAGGATTCTCCGGCCAAGGGGGCGAGCAGCCGCAATTCCCGTGAGCCAGCAGCTGACCGCATCGTGACGTCGAAACAAAATCAGCTGCTTGTCCGCACCCCGTCCCCACACGAACGCGAAAGTCTTCTCGGCTACGTTTTGCGGGTATCGGAGACCAACGGATATTGCACTCCATGGCATGTATTTGATCTTGCTGGAATTACCAGGAACGAATCCACGACCGCGGGATTTCCAATCGCAAAGCTCGCGCAGGTACTGGGCAAAGCCAGCGACGAGTTTCGTCACCATGCCTACAGCGCGTGCACGCGGGACGGTGTCCGCGAATACCAAATTTTGGGGCATCCCCTTGGGCGCTCTTTGAATTGGCAGCCATTGCGGCTACATCGACCCGCCATCTGTTGCATGTGCATTGAAGAAACGGGCTATATCGATGCATCCTGGGACCTGAACGCTTTCTCCGCCTGCCCATCCCACCAAGTCCCGCTGGTTAGTAGATGCCATGAGTGTGAAAAGGGGCTTAGTTGGAATCGACCTGGCTTGTTGACGTGCCAATGCGGCGCGGACCTTTCATATATACCCGCTCAACCCGTGGATGGTGCGACGGCCACCCTTATGGAAGTGATTCAATGCAAGGTTCATCGGATGCCGATACACAAGCTAGCAAACCCCGAAGGACTACCTGTCCAATGGCTGCATTCGATCCCGTTAATGTCGCTGCTTAAAATTCTGGAGAATATTGGTCGTCGCGCGGGAGGCAAGACCTTTTCAGGCCACGAACCCATGACTTTGGCTGCTGCTGTTTTGAAAGACTGGCCCAAAGGTTTTCATGCGCTCCTTGACAAACTTGGTTCGCAACCCATATTCGCCGGACGCGGTTTGCGGGTTAAATATTTGAGCTTTTATCAATCACTGTTCAAAAATAAGGGGATTGGTACAAATATGGATTTTCTGCGAGACGAATTTATAGCGTACGGCGTTGATCATGCCGATGAATCGCTTGTCTCGGAACGAATGAAGGGCGTCGATAAGCACGCCCGGCGCTACGTGTCAGTCAGCGAGTTGGCTAAGCGTCTTGGAGTGGAGCGGTCTACGGCACGGGGATGGGTAGTCAAAGGCCTTGTACCGTTCAAAAATGCGAACGCGCCCGGCAAACCTCAACGTTTCGTAGTCGACACGGAAGGTTTAGACCTTCAGGCGCGATCACCGGCCGATGTTCTGGGTGAACGAGATGCCGCGAAATACATTGGTCTTTCTGCTGGACTCTTGCGTGCCATGCGTCAGATTGGGAATTATTCGCCGGATTCAGTGACAAATCAGCGGAGAGGATTTTGGAAGATTGACCTTGATCGACTCGCCAACCGATTCAACTCACTTACCTGTTCGAATAGAAAATCATTTGGCGCAACGATATCACTAGAGCAGGTTTTAGGATTAAAAAGACTCGGGCTGGGGTCGTCCAACGCAAAAGCAGAATTGCTCAGTGAAATTCTCCTAGGACGGGTCGTCCCAATCAGTAGATGCGGCGAGTCTTTCCTCGATCTGCTTTTTCACATTGACGACATCGATAGTGCCAGCGCCAAGCTACCAAGCGTGGTAGCCAAAGAAGTAATATCTAATCAGGTCGCTGGAGAATTGCTTGGATGCAGCCGGGGGCTCGTAGCAACTCTGGTGCGCGAAGGATTTCTGTCTCGAAAGCTTGGTATAAAAAGCGGAGTTCTAAGAGCTACTGCCGAATCATTCTCGGATCAATGGACTCCATGTAAGCACGCCGCCCAGCAGGTCGGCATATCGAAAATAAAACTTCAGAAACTGGTGGTATCCAAAGGCTTTCGCATATTGCATGCTGGAAGAGGTTCGGGTGGATCGGTAAAGTTC
>NZ_JBFULE010000864.1:0-2152 GCF_056400485.1 Roseateles sp. P5_B10 | reverse complement strand
AACCAGGGACCTACGGATTAACAGTCCGGCGCTCTACCGACTGAGCTATCGAGGAACAGAGCCCGTGACTATAGCAGTTCTTTCGGGGGCCTCAGAGCCGGACCTCGAGACTCGTGCGGAAAGTCCGCGGTGCGAGCGGGTAGAGGTAGCTGTGCTCGAACTGCCACGGCGACTCGCGCCAGGCACGGCGGTTGGTCAGGTTGTCGACGGCCACGCGCCAGATCCAGGTCTGGTTGCCCACGCCCTGCATGTAGCGCAGGCCCGCATCGGCCACAGTCCACGCCGGCACCGCGATGCTGTTGTCGGGCGTGGCGAAGCGGCTGCCCTCGTGGCGCAAGCCAAGCTGGGCTTGCAGGCCAGGCAACAGGTCCTGGCGCACGTGGGCCTTGAGCGTGGTCTCCGGCACATTGGGTGGCAGCAGGCCGTTGAGGCTGGCGTCGGCGCTGCCTTGGCGGCGCGCCTGCAAGCGCATGGCGCTGGCGAACAGGCCGCCGCCGCTCCACTTCAGATCGGCGCTGGCTTCCACGCCGCGATGGCGGGCATAGCCGTCGGCGCGGCGCTCGCAGCTGTTGTCGGCGCTGCATTCCGTGAAGCCGGGCAGCACGATGTCGCGCCACGCGGGGCGGCGGATGTCGAAGACGGTCAGCGAGCCTTCGACGCGCTGTGTGCCGGTCTTCAGCCCGATTTCCGTCTGGCGGCTCTTCAGCGCGGGCAGCGCCTGGCCGGCATTGACGAAGCGCTTGCGGTTGGGCGCCACTTCGCTTTCGATGCCCTGGCCCCAGCTCGCGTAGAGCAGCCAGTCGCTGGCGATGGCGTGGCTGAGCGCGATCCAGGGCGTGGTGACGCCCTGTGAGTAGTCGGTCGCACGCGAGCCGTCGGTTCGCACGCTCTCGCGATGCAGGCGGGTGTGGCGCAAGCCCAGCCACGCGCTGGTGTCGGCGCTCAGGGCGACGCGGTCGCGCAGGTAGAGCTCGTTGCTGCGCTCGTCGCGGTTGGTGTTCTCGTCCGTCAGATCCGGCGCGGCGGGCGTCACGGCGCTGCCGTCGACGTTGCCGGTGCCCGCGTAGTTGTAGGCCTGGCGCTGGAAGCGGCTCTTGAACTGGCTGCTCAGTCCACCGACGGTGAGGTCATGGCGCAGGCCGGCGAGCTGCACGGGGCCGCTGGCGGAGATGTCCAGCGCCGTCGTGTCGCGGTGCTCGTTCTCGCTGCGGAAGTCGTAGAGGTCGTAGCTGCCGTCCGGGCAGAAGCGGTCGGCGTAGTAATCGCCATTGGCGTCGCTACAGCCGTAGGCATAGGCTAGGCGGTCGTCGGTGCGCAGGCGTTGGATGCCCAGCGCCGCCTGGGCGCGCCATTCACCGGCCAGCTTCTGCTGCACGCGCAGCGAGGCGTGCGTGTTGTCGAAGACGACGGGCAGGCTCCAGGGCTGGTTGTTCAGGTTCAGGTTGGGGTCGACGCTCTTGGCGTCGGGCAGGCGGTTGCCGAGCAGGCTGAAGCCCTGCTGGCTGGGCTGGCTCTGGCGGTTGAATTCGACCTCGGCCTCGACGAGGGTGTCGGGGCTGATGCGCCAGTCGGTGGCCAGCGCGGCAGTGTGCGAGCGGCCCTTGCTGTCACGCAGCGTCGGGTCCAGGTGGGCCGCGGCGAGGTTGACGCGCACGCCGAACTCGCGGTTGGCGCCGAAGCGCTGCGAGTGGTCAACGCTGGCCTGCACCGAGCCGCCCTGGATGGCTTCGAGCATCAGCGCCGTGCCGTCTTCGGCGAGCGGGCGCTTGACGACGAAGTTGACGATGCCGGCCGGCGAACTGGTGCCGGCCTGCATGCCGGAGCTGCCCTTCAGCACCTCGATGCCGGACTTGTTGACCAGCGACAGCGCGGTCTCGCCCGTGATGGGCAGGCCGTCGCGGCGCAGGTTGAAGCGGTTGTCGAGATCGAAGCCGCGGATCTTGAGCTGCGACCAGTAGCCGACGGCGTTGTAGGCGTCGGAGATGGAAGCGTCGAGCTTGGTGATGCCCGAGAGCTGGCTGATGCCGAGGTCATCCAGCCGCTCCGCCGACAGGCTCAGCGCTTGCATCGGCAACTTGGCYGGCGGGTCGTTGAAGCCGGACAGGCTGGGCACGGCCTCGGTGGCTTTGCCCGAGACGCTGACTTGGGGCAG
>NZ_JBFULE010000863.1:0-2155 GCF_056400485.1 Roseateles sp. P5_B10 | reverse complement strand
CAACGTCGACTTCGCCGGCTTGCCCTGAACGCGTCTCAGCAGCGTCGCGATGCCGTCACGCCAGGGTCACGGCCGCTTCCTAGCATCCGCCCCGTTCCACGCCTCCCCTATTCCCTTTCGGAGCCGCTTCCATGCCCCACTATTTCACCAAGAGCCAGATCGCCTTGGCCGCCGTGGCTGCCCTCAGCAGCATCGTCGTCATCGCGCCGACCGTCGCCACCGCCGCAGGCAAGACGCCGGGCAAATATGTCTCCGGTGACTTCCACAACCACACCACCTGCTCGGACGGCTCGATCTCGATGCAGAAGCTGGTGAAGAAGGTCACCGACAAGTCCGAGACGCCCTGGGGCCTGGACTGGTTCGTGCAGGCCGGCCACGGCGGCAATGGCAACCGCAATTGCACATTGGCCGAGGACGCTTCGCTGTCCACGCCGGCCTTCCCCTATGTCGCCGGCCAGGGCCCGACGACGACCTGGGCCAACAGCATCGGCGCGGCCAACCTCAAGGGCAACGGCGGCGGCGTCGGCGGCACGGGCAACATGTGGCGCTGGCAGTCGCTGCAGGAGTACCAGTACCCCGTCATCGAGTACCTCGCGGCCCAGAAGAACCTGCCGCTGTTCCTCGGGCTGGAGTCTGTCGTCGCCGGCCATGAGCACAGCTCGATGTCGGTGATCACTGGCCAGATGCCGGCCTCCGTCGACTCCGTCACGCTGCCCACCGCCCCCGGCTATTCGCCGCTCGGCAACGCCAACGCGCTGGCCCAGTGGTCCTACTGCTTCGACCGCAACGACACCGACACCAGTCGCGGCAACGTGACCGGCTCGAGCACGGGCAACAACTGGACTTGCGCCAACCCGAACAGCGCCGACTCCACCTCCGCCACCCTGGGCTGGAGCGCCACCGGCCAGAAGCTCATTCCCGCCACCGGCACCGGCGTCGGCACGCGCGGCCACCTCAAGACCGTCGAAGCCATGAAGTGGATGGCGAACTTCCACGGCAACGCCAGCTACTACGTGCCCGCCCACCTGGAGCGCGCCGGCCCGTTCAACCCGAACGGCAACAACGGCTACAACATCGAGCACCTGCGCAACTTCAACAACGCCGCGCCCAACGTCGCCTTCGGCTTCGAGTCGCAGCCGGGCCACGGCGCGTCTGACAACCGCGGTGAGTACCAGGTCAAGCGCAACAATATCGGCGGCGTGCTGACCGACTCCGTCGGCGGCACCACCTACGGCGGCACCGGCGTCTATGCAGGCCAGGTCGGCGGCGTCTGGGACGCCCTGCTCGGCGAAGGCCGCGGCTTCTGGTTCTTCGCCAGCTCCGACTGGCACAACCGCGGCCAGTTCGGCCCGGATGACCGCCGCTCGTCGCAGGACTTCTACCCCGGCGAATACCAGCGCACACACGTGCTGGTCCGCAACGGTGCCGACAAGCTGCGCCCGCAGACCATCGTCGACGGCCTGCGCACCGGCAACGCCTGGGCGGCCTCCGGCCAGCTGATCGACCGCCTGGCGTTCGTGGCCTGCGCTTCGTACCCGGGCATCGCCGCCCGGACGAACGCCTCCGTCGAGGCGATTGCCGTCGCCGCGGCGACCAACGCCACCGACATCGACAAGACCGGCTGCGTCACCATGGGCGAGAAGCTCGCGGTCCGCCCTGGTGCCGAGATCGTCGTGGCCGTCGTGCTGCGCGACCCGGACGGTGCGAACTTCGCCCCCTACTCGTTCCCGAACCCATCGCTGCTGCAGGTCGGCATCAACCAGCCGATCAACAAGCCGGTGCTGGACCACGTCGACGTCGTCCGTGGCCTCGTGACCGGCTACAGGACGCCCGGCTCGGCCGACTACGCCGGCGAATGGCCGCGTAACACCGACTGGCTGCGCGCCGACGGCAGCACCGCCGGCCTGTCGGCCGTGCCGGCCGCCGCCAAGAACACGTCGGCCGCCATCCTGAAGACCTTCAGCGGCAACGGCGGCTCGGCCTGGACTCAAGTGTCGTCAGGCGTGGACAACAGCGTCTTCCTGAAGATGAGCTTGCGCATCCCGGCGGTCCAGGCCTCGCAGTACGTGCGCCTGCGTGGCACCAACATGCCGGCTGCCGTGCCCTACGAGACGGACGCCAACGGCAACCCGCTGGCCGACCTGTTCACCAACGC
>NZ_JBFULE010000862.1:0-2159 GCF_056400485.1 Roseateles sp. P5_B10 | reverse complement strand
CCCTCGGTGAGCTCCAGCACCACCTGCGAGGCCGGCACTTCGAGCCCGGTCGACATGGCGCCGAGCATCTCGGGCAGGGCGCTGCTCGTGAACTCGGACGCCGCCATGTTGACGTGGACCTTGAGCTTCTCCAGTGCGCCGCCCTTGAGAGAGGCCAGGTCGCGCAGCGCCTGGCCCAGCACCCAGCGGCCGATGTCGACGATAAGGTCGCTCTGCTCGGCGATCGGAATGAACACGTCCGGCGGCACCGTCGTGCCATCGGGCTTGTGCCAGCGGATCAGCGCCTCCGCGCCATGCAGGGCGCCGGTGGCGATGTCGACGATGGGCTGGTAGACCAGGCGCAGCTGCCCGGCCTGGAGCGCCTCGTGCAGTTCGGTCTCGATGGACAGGCGCTGGGCCAGCTTGGCGCGCTGCTGGGCCAGGGTGTCGGGGCTGCTGGTCGAGAAGACATTGCTGCCGTTGCGGCCGTTCTGCTTGACGCGGTACATGGCCGCGTCGGCGCTGCGCAGCAGCTCGGGGCCGGTCTGGCCGTTCTCGGGAAAGCGGCTGACGCCAATGCTGGCGGACACGGTCAGCGCCACACCCTCGTAGCTGATGGGGCGGCTGGCGGCGGCAAGCACGGCATCGGCCAGGGCCGCCAGCGCCTGCTCGTCGCCGCTGTCAGGCACCAGCACCGCAAACTCGTCGCCGCCCAGGCGGCCGACGCGGGCTGGCGGCGGCGCCAGCTCGCGCAGCCGCTGCGCAAATGCCTGCAGCACCGCATTGCCGGCCTCGTGCCCGAAGGCGTCGTTGATGGGCTTGAAACGGTCGAGGTCGATGAACATCAGCGCGAAGCGCCGGCCCTGGCGGTGGCTCAACGCGCAATGGCGGTTCAGCTGGGCGTAGAAGTGGGAGCGGTTGTCCAGCTCGGTCATCTCGTCGATCTGGGCCAGGCGGTGGATGACAGCCTCGGTCTCCAGGCGTTGCGCGGTCTGGGCGATCAGCGCGCCGATGGTGGCCGAGACCTTGGGCAGCTGGGCCTCGGGCTGGCGGGCCAGGCTGCTGTAGAACTCCAGCACGCCGGGGCGGTGGCGTTCGCCGTTGTCCGACACATAGGTGACCGGGAACACATAGCCCGACCACAGCCCGCACATCTGTGCGCTGCCACGGCGCAGGAAGCGCGGGTCGGTGCTCATGTCCTCCACCCACTCGGCGCTGCCCGTGGCCCAGACACGGCCGACCAGGCCCTCGCCGGGCGCCATCTTCAGTGTCGAGCTCACCGCGCTGAATTGTTCGAGCCGGGCGTCGGGTTGGTGCCAGAAGTGCCGGCAATGCAGGCGGCCGCCGCCGTCCTCCATGTTCCAGTAGGCGCCCCACTCCCAGCCGAGGTTGCGGCAGATCAGCTGGATGACGTTGCTGATCGCATCCTCCAGCGTGTGGGTGCCGATCAGGTATTCCGTCAACGCATAGCCCAGGCGCTCGCGCACGGCCGCGTGGGTGAGGGCGGTCACGTCCTGCAGCAGGCCGTGGCGCCAGCGAGGGTGCGCCGGGTCGGGGGGCAGTGGCGTCACGCGCAGCCAGCGCAGGCCGCGGGCCAGGCCGATGACGCGGATATCCAGTGGGAGCTGGGGCTGGGCGCCGGTCCAGAGCCGGATCAATTCCGGCAGATCGTCCTCGACGACATGGCCCAGGCAGACGCCCAGGCCGCTGGCCGAACGGGTCGGCATTTCCAGGTATTCGGCCGCCGTGGGTGACAGATGGGTGACGCCGGTCTGCGGGTCGTACCACCATTGGCCGAAGCCGGCGGCCTGTTCCAGGTGCTGAGGGCAGGCGGCAACGGGTGCGGGAAGTTGTCGCGGCGGCCCGAACTGCGTGGATGCGGCCGGCATGCTGACTTCCCGATTGCTTGTCATGGGCGGTCACAGCGCAAATCGCATGCCAGCACGGGACCGGTCCGGAATGCGCAGAACCGCACAGCGGCGGCGGAGGCCGCGGTCGGGAGCCCCGCAAGTGTGCAACGGCCCGCACAGGGCTGGTGCGAGGCGCTAGAGGGTCAGCTCCCAGCTCTCGCTGATGACGTCCTGGCCAAAGCTGTTCAAGGGCTCGCTGTGCACCAGCCGGTAGCCCTCGGCCGCGTAGATGGCGCGGGCGGCGGTCAATGCGCTCTGCGTCCACAGCTC
>NZ_JBFULE010000861.1:0-2172 GCF_056400485.1 Roseateles sp. P5_B10 | reverse complement strand
TCTTCGACCCGCAGATCCTCCTCACAGAGGTTCTGCCATTTCTTGTCGAGCGAGGAAATCAAGCCCCTGACCTTGCTGCCGTTGTCGACCAGCGCATCGCGCGATTCCGCGAGCTTCACGCTGCCGATCAGGCCCCAGAACGCCATCTCCTCGAATTCCACCTGTTCCCGAAAGCGCACGGCCGCCTCGCTGGGGGTGGAGACACCGGAGAGCATGTTGTCCAGCTTGTCCTGCGCCGCCCGCGTCGTGTCCCGGAACTTGGAGGCGTACTCCGGCGCCAGCGGCTCGGCGCTGTCGTCTTCGAGGAAGACCAGCACCATCGTCAGCACGGCGTCCCGCGCGTTGAGGTAGTCCTCRATCACGCCGGCGATGCGGGTCGATTCGGTGATGTCCAGCGTGGACTGCAGCGTGGCCAGCGCCGCACGAAGTTCGCGGCGGCGTCCGTCGAAAGATGGCATGCACGGCCCCCGTCAGATCGGTTGCAGGCTGGTGATGCGCCACGGCCCGAGCGCCCCTGGCATGCCGATGCGTTGCAGCCGCCACCAGCGGTTCACCGTGACGTCACTGAAGGCGCGGTAAACCCGTGGCGCGCCTTCGGCTTGGCCATCAAACAGGCCGATGTGCTGCATCTCGACGATGACCTCCTCAAGTCGTTGCTGGCCGGGGTACTGGTCACCCGGGATGACGACGCGGACATCGTCCTGCCAGACCGGCCTCATGTCGAAGACGCGTTCCATGATGCGCCTGCGCGCTTCCTCGAAATAGCGTGCCGGCTGCTCCACGGCGTTGGCCCGGAACAGAACCCGTCCATCCGGCAGCGATTCCACGGACCAGGTGGCAAAGAGCGAGATCCACAGATCCTGATCAGCGGCCTTGAGCGCGGCCACCATCGCCTGCATCACCACCTCGGGCTCGGCGTTGTCGGGCGGCGCCGCGGCGCCATGGTCGTGCAGCGCCTGCTCGCCGGCAAAGAGCGCCACACTGCCGTCCTGCTGGCGCAGATCGACGAACATCGCGCCGCCGACCAAGGCCGCAACCGGCTTGAGCGACAAGCCGAAGTAAGCCCGCTCGCCAACCACCAGTTGCCCCGGCCGCTCCTGCACCTGGCCGATGAGTTCGTAGCACTCGTCGATGTTCGGCAGCACCAGACGGCGGTAGCGGRCCAGCGCGTCCAGCATCTGGACTGCCTGCGGCCCCTCTGCGTCGGCGAAGTAGAAGCCGTCACGCGCGTTGCCGGCAACAAACCAGGTCCGCCCCGCCTCTCCGACCCAGTCGCGGTTKCGCAGCGGGGGCAGCAAGGCGTAGCGGCCGATCACACGGGCGCGGTCACCATGTATGGGATGCACGGCCGGAAAGAGCGGGACGATCAGGCGATCAGTGAGTTCGGCCTGCAAGGCGGCCCATTYGGCTTCAGCCTGCTGGCGTATCGCTTCGGCGCGCTGTTCACCCACCTCGCGGTAGGCCAGCGCATCGGCTGGCAGCACGACGTCAGGCCCCTGCAGGCGCAAGCGCATGGCTTCGAAATCCTGCACGATGGCGCGGGCGAACGGGCTCGGGTATTTCGCGGCCAGCAGTTGCACGCGCGGCTGCTGATCCAGCAGTTGGCGCAGCAGGAACTGCGAGGTCTGGGCCAATGCGTACAGCGGGTCATCGAGCACGGCGGCGGCCAGGGCGGCGAACTTCCCGGCCCATTCGCGCCAGCTGGAATCGAAGCCATCGTTCTCGAACATCTCGGGCGGCCCGCCGGGGCCGATCAGGATGCGGTTGTCTGCGCTGCGCGCCTGCACGGGTCCGTGCAGCGTGCCCGTCGCCTGCACCGTGAGCCAACCCCGGCCGGGCGTGGCGCGCCGACGCAGCGTCAGCGTGACGCTCGCGCCCTCGTCTTTTCCCGCATCCGCCCAGCGCTGGCTTTCCTGGTAGCCGCCGATCAGGCGGGGAGCCTCGCGCCGCGCCTCTTCAGGCGTCGAAGGGAGGCTCAGCGCCACACTGTCCACCGCGATGAYCTGATCGCCACGCCGCAGGCCGCTGTCGCGCAAACCACTCAGCCAGTCGATGCCCGTCACGCGCAGCGCCGGGGGCACGGCGTCCAGCATCGGCGCGACGGTCAGGCCCGTGGTGACATCGGGCATGGTGGTTGGGCTGGCATGAACATCACGGAATCATGGTTTGAGG
>NZ_JBFULE010000860.1:0-2172 GCF_056400485.1 Roseateles sp. P5_B10 | reverse complement strand
GAGGTGAGGGCTCGATGAGGGGAAGGTGAGGTGAAAGTTAAGGCGACGTGGGACGTGGAGTCTGCGGTGGCGGCTTCAGGCTGGCTGCTGCCGCTCGGATTCATCAGTCGTGGGGCAGCAATGTGCCCAAAGCCGAAATTCGCCGAGATACAGCAACAGGCTGACAGCAGTCAGTCTTGGTACCCTAGCCAACATGGAGAACGCACAAACCGCGAAATTTCGTGAAGTCCTTCAAGCCGCTGAACAGGGCGACGCCAATGCGCAAGAACGCGTTGGCAGCATGTATTTTCAAGGCTGGGGCGTTGCGAAAGACGAGACTCAGGCCGTCCATTGGTGCAGCAAGGCCGCCGAGCAAGGGCACGCTTGTGCCCAATGGACTCTTGGCCAAAAGTACCGGCTGGGACTTGGCGTTGCGCCAGACGACGTTCAAGCCGTGGCCTGGTACCTCAAGGCCGCCGAACAGGGCTACATGAACGGTCAACACGCACTTGCGTGGATGTTCGAACAAGGCCAGGGTGTTGCGCAGGACGATACCCAAGCCATCTTTTGGTACCGGAAGGCTGCTGAGCAAGGCTCCCCGGCAGCCGAATGTTCAATACATCTCATCATTGAGCGCGGTCTCAGCGGCCCGCGAAACCTGAAGAAGCGCATTGCGGCCTTTTTCCACACGAGCGCTGAGCAAGGCGATGCTTTGGCACAAAAGGCGCTCGGCGACCTGTACTGCGAAGGCAGGGGAGTTCCGCAAGACTACGCCGTGGCTGTCCATTGGTACCGCCAAGCTGCAGAGCAGGGCTACGTGCTTGCCCAACTCAGTCTCGGCGATATGTACGAGGACGGCCGCGGCGTTGAGCAGGACGATGCGCTCGCCGTCGCTTGGTATCGCAAGGCTGCCGAGCGACAGAGCGAAGACGCTGATAGATACGGTCCCAACGCGCGGAAGGCACTCGCGCGGATGTACGGAAGTGGCCGAGTCCATGACCTCGGCCAGAGCTTAGATTCAGCCTGAAAAGCTACTTGGCTGACGGCTCGCGCTGCAGTGGCGACCGTCAACCCTGGAGTCGTACTTCCGCTTTGGGCACATTGCTGCCCTACGCACGCCGGCCGCGAGCGTCGGCAATCGCTGCGAAGCAGTAGTCCGCCGAACTTCGGCATCAGGCTGAGCTGAGTCATTCACATGCCAATGCAGCAGCGACAGCAGCCGTCCGGACCGGTCGTTGAGCGCTGCTGGCACCGACCGGCAGCTTCGCCCATGGGAGCAGTCGCTTGACCACGGTCCTCGAAAGTCAATCGGTTGAAGCGAACCTTCCCCGCTTCGAGCCATGGTTCGGGTCGTAGACGCCCCAAGCCCAATCTCCAAACCGGGTGTCTCGGTAGTCTTCGTAGGCACGTCGGATTTCGTCTAGCGTGGTCATCACGAACGGCCCGTGCTGCACGACGGGTTCTTCAATCGAGCGGCCTTGGAGCAGCAGTACCTCGGCTTCCTTGGACCCATTTACAAGCTCGACCACGGCGGAGCAGTCGACCTCGATAGCAGAACGCGCGTCGACGCACTCACCGTCGATGGTCAGCGTGGAGCCCTTGAAGAAGAGGAGCTGCCTGCGCGTGCCACTACCCAAGGCAGGCGGTAGCTGCCACCTCGCACCCGGCGCCATCTTCAACGTCCACACGGCCAAGTCCGAACTAGGGTCTGACGCCCATGACCTTGAAGGCGGTGACGGCGGCTGTTGCATGTGCACTCCGTGCAAGGCGCCGACGATGCATGTGACGTCGACGCCGGCTTCAACATGCCTCGGGATGTCCTCGGCCCAGAACATCTTGAAGCTGGGCTCAGCCATCTTGTCGCGCGCCGGCAGGTTCAGCCATATCTGAAACAGCTCCAGCGTGTTCGGCTCGAGGGGGTCCAGCAAAGGGAACATCTCCGCATGCACGACACCACGCCCCGCAGTCAGCCACTGCACATCGCCCGCGCCATACCGGGCTGTGGCGCCCAGTGAGTCCGAGTGGTCGACCACGCCCTGGCGGACGATGGTGATGGTCTCGAAGCCGCGATGCGGGTGGGCAGGGAAGCCTGGCACCGTCTGCCCGAAGTACATGCGCCAGGGCTTTCCGGCACCTGTATCGGCAGGTGGTGGCTCAACCGGTCCCAAGTCGGCGTTCCCAGGTGGATAGTGG
>NZ_JBFULE010000859.1:0-2173 GCF_056400485.1 Roseateles sp. P5_B10 | reverse complement strand
GCACCTGGGCCGTGCTGAACTTGTTGAACTGGTCCGACGTCAGGGTGTTGAGGTCGTCGGTGTTCAAGGTGCTGACCTGGGCGGTGGTMAGCGCGAGGATCTGGCTGGAAGACAGGGCGCGCAGCTGGTCGCTGGTGAGACCGTCCAGCTGGGTGCTGGTCAGGGCGCGCAGCGCGGCCGTGGACAGGAACTTGATGTCCGTCGCTTCCAGGGCCGACAGCTGGTCCGTGGAGAAACCCTTGGCCTGCGTCGAAGTCAGGGCGCCGACCTGGGCGGTGGTCAGCGCCACCATGTCGGCGGCATTGAAGCCCTGCAACTGCGCGGTGCTCAGCTGCAGGATCTGGCCGGTGCTCAGGGCCTGCAGCTGGTCGGTCGTCAGGACGCCGATCTGGTCGGAATTGAAGCCGCCGATGGAGGCGGTCGAAATGGCGCGCAGGTCCTCGGTCTGGAAAGCGCGCAGTTGGTCGCTGCTCAAGACAGAAAGGCCGCTGGAGGTGATCACAGCGGCCTGTACGGTGGTCAGCGCAATCAGCTGGTCGGTGCTGAAGGCGGCCCAGTCTTCGGTCGTGAAATCCCGGATCGACGTGGTCGTGAGGCCAGGGATCTTGGAGACCGGAATGAAGGGGACGATGCTTGCCATGGTTGTACCTGCTGTGCTGACGGCCACGCCCTCATGGAGGTGGCGGCTTGCAACCCGGGGCAGCCGGCCAATGCCGTGGCACGGCCGTATCCCTAGATTTCAAGTGCTTCGATCGGTTATCGGGCCGGCCCCGCTTGACTTGAGGAACAAAGTCTCAAATCGGCCGGAATCAACCCGAACCGAGGCCGCCGCCCACGGCCCGAACACCCGGACCGGGGGTGGTTTTCCCAGTAATTGCCATGCTAGTAAGTACTTAGCGAAGCCACACGCCGATAAGCGCGGGCTTTCGGTGGCAGTTCACGCACCGCCCGTCTGCCTTCACAAAGCTGTCTGGGTGGCGCTCAGTCCGTTACAAAAATGGGCCGTGACAAGCTGCCTGCAGGCTTGCGCATCGCGCGCAAGCAGCGCTTGGACGATGGCGCGGTGTTCCTCCAGCGACTCCGCCAGCCGTCCCTCCCGGAACAGCGAATGGTGGCGATTGAGCTTCATCAGCCGCCGCAAGTCACCGACGATCTGCAGCCGCCAGCGGTTGCCGTCGATCTCCAGCACACGCAGGTGGAAGCGTTCGTTGGCGGCGAAGAAGGCGTCCCGGTCGGGCAACGCCTCCTCCAGCGCGCGATGCAGTTCGCCGAGTTCGTTCAACTCGGCATCCGTCGCCCGGACACAGATTTCGGCGGCGGCGTCACTTTCTAGAAGGGAGAGCAGTTGGTAGGCTTCCCTGACGTCCCGCTCGCTCATCTCCGTCACATAGGCGCCGCGCCGAAGCTTCATCGTTACCAGGCCCTCGGAGGCCAGCACCTTCAGCGCCTCGCGCATGGGCGTGCGGCTGATACCCAGCTCGGCGCAGAGCTTGAGCTCGTCGATCCACGACCCCGGCTCCAGCTCCCGCGCCAGGATCTGCTGGCGAAGGCGGTCGGCCACCTGCTCATACAGAGCCGAGGCGGCGAGGGGGGCGTGGTCGAGGGAACCGGGCATGGCGGCCGAGTGTAGCGATTCTGAATTCATAATTATGAATAATCAGTCGGCTAAGATGCCGGCCCAGTTACAGGAGAGTTTCGATGTCGGACGCCAGCCGCGCCGGGGAGGCCCCGGAGTTCAAGACTGCCACGCTGGAGCAATGGACCAAGGCCGCCGCCAAGTCCGCCCCGGGCGGTGACGTGGCGGCACTGAACTGGGTGACGCCCGAGGGGCTGACGGTCAAGCCGCTCTACACCGCCGCCGACGTGGCCGACCTGCCGCACGCTGACACGCTGCCCGGCTTCGAGCCCTTCCTGCGCGGCCCGCAGGCGACGATGTACGCCGCCCGGCCCTGGACGATCCGCCAGTACGCTGGCTTCTCCACCGCCGAGGAGAGCAATGCCTTTTATAGAAAGGCACTCGCCGCCGGCGGCCAGGGCGTGTCGGTGGCCTTTGACCTGGCGACCCACCGCGGCTACGACAGCGACCATCCCAGAGTGACCGGCGACGTTGGCAAGGCCGGCGTGGCCATCGACTCGGTGGAGGACATGAAGATCCTGTTCGACGGCATCCCGC
>NZ_JBFULE010000858.1:0-2179 GCF_056400485.1 Roseateles sp. P5_B10 | reverse complement strand
GCACTGCTGTTTCGCTGCCTGTGCATCGAGCGCGGGCGCTGAGCCGTTGCGCGAGGTTGATTTCGGAACGCAACTGTTCCCGCCCTATATCGTGGAACTGCAGGGGCGCGCCTCCGGACCGATGGTCGACGTGCTGAACGCGGCCTGCCGAAACCTGGGCTGGAACTGCAACTCGCGCATCTACCCCTGGCGCCGCGCCATCGACCTGATGGAGAAGGCCGAAATCGATGGCCTCTTTCCGGTGCTGGATGTGCCGTCGCGCTACGCCCGGATGTGGATGAGCGTGCCCGTCGTCGATGGTCGCTATGTCTTCTTCTCGCGCCGCGGCGTGGACTTCGTCTACCGCGGCTCCGAATCCCTGGCGGGCCACGAGATCGGCGTCTACGGTCCTTCGGGCACCGCGATGACGCTGCAGGATCTGGCTGCCGGCGGACCGGCGAAGATCAGGTTGGAGCGCGACAACCTGGTCGCACTGAAGATGCTTGCCGCGGGCCGCTATGGCGACCAGGGCCTGGTGTTCGCCAACGAGCAGGTGGCACTGTGGCTGTTGGCCAGCAATGCGATGACCRGMCTGCAATCCTCGGGCGGCGCCAAGGACATCTACTACGTCTTCGGGCTGACGCGCAGGCGCATGTCCCAGGCGGACTTCCACGCCTTCGACGAGGCGCTCAAGGAGCTGTGCCGAACGGGCCAGACGGCCGACCTGGTCAAGCCCTACGGCGTACCGGCCTCGGCCTGCACGGCAGCGCCGGCGCGGCGTTAAGCGTCAGACGGCGGCTTCGTCCGTCTCGCCGGTACGGATGCGCACCACTTGCTCGACCGGCAGCACGAAGATCTTGCCGTCGCCRATCTKGCCGGTCTTGGCGGCCTTCAGGATGGCGTCGATGCAGCGGTCGACCTCGTCGTCCTTCACGACGACCTCGACCTTGACCTTGGGCAGGAAGTCGACGACGTATTCAGCGCCGCGATAGAGCTCGGTGTGCCCCTTCTGGCGGCCAAAACCCTTGACTTCGGTGACCGTCAGGCCCGACGCGCCTACTTCGGCCAGCGCCTCGCGCACTTCGTCGAGCTTGAAGKGTTTGATGATGGCGGTGATTTGCTTCATTGCGAGCGCTCCAGTTTGCGAGGTTCACCCAAGTTTACGCACGGAACCTGGAGGTGATGGGATATCTCCAGTCGCGACCAAAGCCGCGGTGGGTGATGCGGATGCCCACTGGCGCCTGGCGGCGCTTGTACTCGTTGATCTTGATCAACCGGGTGACGCGCTCGACGTCCTCCGGCTTGACACCGGCGGCAACAATTTCGGCGATCGACTGATCCTGCTCCATGTAGCGGGCCAAGATGGCGTCCAGCACCGCGTAGGGCGGCAGGCTGTCCTCATCCTTCTGGTCGGGGCGCAGCTCGGCCGAGGGCGGGCGGGTGATGATGCGGTCGGGGATGATCTCGGCGCCTTGCGCATTGCGCCAGCGGGCGAGGCGGAACACCAGGGTCTTGGCCACGTCCTTGATGACGGCAAAGCCGCCCGCCATGTCGCCATAGAGCGTGCAGTAGCCGGTGGCCATCTYGCTCTTGTTGCCGGTCGTCAGCACGATGCTGCCGAACTTGTTGGACAGCGCCATCAGCAGCGTGCCGCGGATGCGGGCCTGGATGTTCTCCTCGGTGGCATCCAGCGGCAGGCCCTTGAACTCCTCGGCCAGCGTGGTGTTGAAGGCATCGAACATCGGCACGATGGACTTCTCGTCGTAGTGCACCCCCAGGCRCTCGGCCATGTCGCGAGCGTCGATCCAGGAGATGTCGGCCGTGTAGGGCGAAGGCATCATCACKGTGCGCACCTTGTCGGCACCCAACGCATCCACAGCGATGGCCAGCACCAGGGCCGAGTCAATGCCCCCCGACAAGCCGATCAGCGCGCCCGGGAAGCCGTTCTTGCCGAGGTAGTCGCGCACGCCGGTCACCAGGGCCTGCCAGACCTGGGCCTCGTACTCCGGCACCGGAATGATGTCGCCACACAGCCGGCCGCCGTCCAGCTCGATGATGGCCAGCGCCTCCTCGAACATCGGCGCACGGGCCGCCACGCTGCCATCGGCCTGCACCGCAAAGGACGCGCCGTCGAAGACCATCTCGTCCTGCCCGCCCACCAGATCGCCGACGACGACATTGATCTGGGCCAGGGCAATCT
>NZ_JBFULE010000857.1:0-2183 GCF_056400485.1 Roseateles sp. P5_B10 | reverse complement strand
GCGTCGCGACCTTCTGGCCGTCGGCCCAGAGGTTGAGCGCATGCGGGGCAACAGGGGCGTCGGCGGCCGAGTTCATGGCTGCTCGGGAGGCTCGACTCCGGGACGCGAGACGGACTGCATCGTTGGGTGGTCCTTGGGGCCGAGCACGAGGGCGAGCCCCAGGCTGTCCAACACCGCCAGCAGCTTGTCCAGTCGCACGGAGCCCTTGCCGTTCTCGAGGCGGGAGAGCAGGTCGACGGAGACGCCGCTCAAAGAGGCCGCATCGTCGATGCGCAGCGACTGTGCGCGGCGACGGGCTCGGATGGCCGGGCCGAGGGCGCCGGCATCCACGACGCGCAGGAGTTCGGGTGGCGGGGCGCTAGGGTTGGAAGTCATTTCGGAATTCCCGTGATGAGGCGCTCCGGACGATGCCGGAAGGACAAATTTCTTGAATTCCGAAATCATGCCACAGCTGTGGCTTTACAACTTCAAATTCATTAAATTCCGAAACTGTCTCGCTATCTTCGGTCCTGCCAGCTTGATGCCTTAAATTCCGAAACGAGTTTGCCCGCCATGCGACAGCACAAGGGCGAGCTCACCGCGCGCATCAAGTGGCCCAAGCCGGCCGGTCGTGGGTAGATGACCCCGCCCCGGTTTCGTCCTGCTGCGCCCGGCGTCAGGCCCCGCGCATTGCCCGCTTCGCCGACAGYGCCATGAAGACGGCGAACACGACGACGACGACCAGGCCGGCGGTCAGCGACGAATGCTCGGCGATCAACCCGATCAGCGGCGGGCCGGCCATCATGCCGAGGTAGCCGACGCCAGACACCGCCGCGATGCCGTGGGCTGAAGACACGCCGGGCACTTGCGACGCCGCGCTGAAGATCACCGGTACGACGTTGGACAGGCCCAGCCCCACCAGCGCGAAACCGATCAGCGCCACGACGGGCGAGGGCAGGGCCAACGCCAGCGCCATGCCGGCGGCGCCGAGTACGCCGCTGGCCCGCATCAGCTTCGTGCCCGACATGCGCGCTCGCACCCAGTCGCCGCCGAACCGGCCCACAGCCATCGCGCCGCTGAAGCTGGCGTAGGCGAGGGCCGCGGTGCTGGGCTCGCTGCCGCGCTCCTGCTTCATGAAGAGCACGCTCCAGTCGTACATCGCGCCCTCGGCGATCAAGCCCATGGACGCCAGCACGCCCAGCAGCAGCAGCGGGCCACGCGGAATGCTCAGCGGTCGCTTTTCGTCGGCCGCACCGGGCTCGACGGGCAGCATCGCGCGGCTGGCCACCAGCGCGCAGACGGCACCCAGGCCGGTGGCCACGAAGAGATGGCCCTGCGGCGTGAGGCCCAGCGCCGGCGCGACGCTGCCCAGGCCCGCGCCTGCCATGCCGCCGAGGCTGAACATGCCGTGGAAGCCGCTCATCAGCGGCCGCTTGGACAGGCGCTCGATCTCGGTCGCCTCGACGTTGACCGACACATCGAGCAGACTGCCCGTGATGCCGAAGCCGAGCATGACGACCAGCAGCGCCGCATAGGACGAGAACGCCAGCAGGCAGGCGACGCTGGCGCAACACAGCACGCCCATGGTGGCGGCCACGGCGCTGGGGCCGAAGCGGCCGACGATGCGGCCCGCCTGGGCCAGGGCCAGCAGCGCGCCGACGCCGCYGGCCAGCATGGCCAGTGCCAGGGTTTGCTCGCCCAGCCCGTAATGGGCCTTGACGGTGGGCACATGCACGCCCCACGTGGCGAACATCACGCCCAGCACGAAGAACTGCGTGCGCAGGGCCCACGAGGCGCCGGTCAGGGAGACCGTCACTTGGCCGAGGCAGTCACGCGGGTGAAGAAGTCGTAGACGCCCTGGTCGCCCATCTTGCGGGCGTCGGCCAGCTCGCCGCCTTCGGTGGCGTAGATCAGCTTGCCCTGAGGCGACAGCACGGCGACGGCGGGGATGCCCTTCTTCAGCGGCACGCGATAGCCCTCGGCAATGTCGACATTGCGGTCGAAGCGGCCGACGTCGACCTTGACGACCTTGAAGTTCTTGGCGATCAGCGGCGCGCTCGGGCCGTGCTTGAAGCTGTTGTCCAGCATGCGGCAGTCGCCGCACCAGTTGGCGCCGAAGACGACCAGCACGGGCAGCTTGGCCTTCTCGGCTTCCGCCAAGGTGGCGCGGATCGCAGCCTTGGCGTCGACGCCTTCGTCGTAGA
>NZ_JBFULE010000856.1:0-2191 GCF_056400485.1 Roseateles sp. P5_B10 | reverse complement strand
GCGGTGAACTCCATGGAGGAGATCACCGCGAGCTCGCGCAAGATCGGCGACATCATCCAGGTCATCGACTCCATCGCCTTCCAGACCAACATCCTGGCGCTGAACGCCGCCGTCGAGGCCGCCCGCGCGGGCGAGCAGGGCCGCGGCTTCGCGGTTGTGGCGAGCGAGGTGCGCTCGCTGGCCCAGCGGTCGGCCGAAGCGGCGAAAGAGATCAAGACGCTGATCAATTCCTCCATCGAGACCGTCCACCAGGGCGAGGCCTATGTGGCCCAGGCTGGTGGCTCCATGGGCGAGATCGTGCAGGCCATCCACCGCGTGGCCGCCATCGTGGGCGACATCAGCAGCCAGTCTTCCTCCCAGGCCGACCAGGTCCGCCAGCTCGCGGCTGCCATTCGCGAGGTGGATTCGACGACGCAGCAGAACGCCGCCCTCGTCGAGGAGACGGCGGCTTCGGCGTCGATGCTGGAAGACCGTGCCGGTCAGCTGCGCGAGGCGGCGGCGAGGTTCAGGACAGCGATGGCTTGACCGGGATCCGGCGTCGCTGCCAGTGGTCCACTGCGTCCACGGCTGCTTCCCAGGCGCGGCGGTCGTAGGTGACAGCGGCGAAGAGGTTGTCCGCGCTGGGTTGCTGGCGGACTGCGGTGAGGGCGAGCCGCTCCAGCGGCTCACGCGCCGCCGCGACGCAGCCCGCCAGATCGGCGAATCCCGCGCCGACCCTGTGAAACAGCACCGCGCGGCGCAACTCGGTGGCCTTCAACGAAGGTGACTCGAGCACCCTCAGGAAGATTCGCGCCTGGCCTTCGCCCCGCAATTCGACGCAGAACTCCCTGCGCCAGCCGGTCAAGGCCTGCTCCGCCGTCAACTCGGGCTGGAGGTCATCGATCTGTAGTGTCATCGGCTGCAGTCTGGGGCATCGGGCGGGCGCGCAAGGCGTTCATGTATCTCGATGCTTCCTTGCGGCGCTGGCCGATGCACAGGGACACAAATTGGCGGCCCGTCATCCGGCGCCACGGCAACGGCTTGCCGGGCCCGAAATCCCTGACGCCGCCGCACGGCGCCGACACCCGCATGTCGCCCTATCATCCAGGCCGTTTTTTTATCGCCGGGAGGGCCACATGGCCATGGATGTTGTCGACTATGAGATCAAGGGTGCCGAGATGCAGTTCGTCGAGATCGAGCTCGATCCCGGCGAGGCGGCCATCGGCGAGGCGGGCTCGATGTTCTTCATGGACTCCGCCATTGGCATGGACGCCGTTTTTGGCGACGGCTCGGCCAACCAGGGTGGCTTCCTCGGCAAGCTGCTGGGCGCGGGAAAAAGGCTGCTGACGGGCGAGTCGCTGTTCACGACCATTTACACCAACAACGGCGCCGGCAAGCAGCGCGTGGCTTTCGCGGCGCCCTATCCGGGCAAGATCATCCCCATGGATCTGTCGGCGCTGGGCGGCACGCTGATCTGCCAGAAGGACGCCTTCCTGTGCGCGGCGCGCGGCGTGTCCCTGGGCATCGCCTTCCAGCAGAAGCTGTCCGCCGGCTTCTTTGGTGGCGAGGGCTTCATCATGGAGCGACTGGAGGGCGACGGCCTGGCCTTCGTGCACGCCGGCGGCACCATCGTCCGGCGCAGCCTGCAGCCGGGCCAGACCCTGCTGGTGGACACGGGCTGCGTCGTCGCCTACACGCCCAACGTCAATTTCGAGATCCAGTACGTCGGCAAGATCAAGACGGCGCTGTTCGGCGGTGAGGGCCTGTTCCTGGCCAAGCTGACCGGCCCGGGCGAGGTCTGGCTGCAGAGCCTGCCTTTCTCGCGCCTGGCTTCGCGCATCTTTGCGGCGGCGCCGCAGATGGGCGGCCACAAGGAAGAGGGCTCGGTTCTCGGTGGTTTTGCCGGCGGCGGACTGCTGGGAAGCATCCTCGGCGGCGACGACGAGTAAGCGCCCCGGTAAACTGGCGCGTTGTGGAGGGCGGCGGCTGCCGCCCTTTTTGCTTTTAAGGACTCCTGGAATGTTTCGTCGCAGCGCGTTCGCGCTCCTGATGGTCCTGGCCGGCCTGGCCCAGGCCAATGCCCAGGGCAATGCCCAGGCCAATGGCCGCCCCCCGGTCTTCGTGCTGAACTCGCTGGACGCCGACATCTCCGTCGTCGACCCGGCCAGCTTCACCGTCATCAAGCGCATCCCGACCGGCAAGGAGCCCCACC
>NZ_JBFULE010000855.1:0-2191 GCF_056400485.1 Roseateles sp. P5_B10 | reverse complement strand
CCGCATCGCCTTCGTGGGCGATGCCAATCTGCCCGAGGTCTGGCTGCGCCGCCAGGGCTACGCCCAGGCGCTGCGCGAGGCGGGCCTGGACGTCGACCCCGCGCTGGAGCTGGCCGCGCCCTTCGAGCCCGGCGTGGCGACCGAAGTGCTGCGCGAGTTCTGTTCTGCACAGCGTGGCTTCGACGGCGTCGTCTGCTGCAGCGACGTGCTGGCGCTGCTGACCATCCAGGCCTTGCGTGCCGCGGGCCGCAGCGTGCCGGGCGACGTGGCCGTCATCGGCTACGACGACATGCCGTTGGCCGCCTACTGTGACCCGCCGCTGACCACCGTCCACCAACCGGTGGCCGAAGCGGGTGCTKAGCTGGTGGARGCACTGCTGGGCCAGCTGCGTGGCGAACGCGCCGGGCCGCGCACGATGCCGGTTTACCTGACGCTGCGCGAGAGCGCTCCCCACGCCTGACGGCAGCACCCTGACCGCGCGGCCCGCGCCGCCCGGTCAGCGCAGCTGTGGGCCGGAGCGCGGCTGCCTATCGTTTTCATTCGGTCAAATATCAGTACCAATGATGTTTGTCGAATACGTGTTTCTACCGAAATGCAATCGATTGCAAAACAAACGGCGGCGACGCAGAATGGCGGCACGGATCGGCGCTCGACAGGGTGGCCAAGCCGCTTCGCCCCGCAGAGGGCGCTCAAACACCGACAACCAGGAGACTCCATGCCCAGCCCCCATCCGACCGCCGCGCGGTCCAGCCGCCGCCCGTCTCTGCAACCGCTGTCCGCCGCCGTGGCCCTGGCGCTGTTGAGCGTGGCCGCGCAAGGCCAACAGGTCGCCGCTACCGCCGCTGAATCGGCCGACGGCCTCAAGCTCGACGCCGTCGTCGTCACCGGCACTTCGACGGCCAAGTCCAAGATGCGCTCCAGCGTGGCCATCTCGACCATCGAGAGCGAAGGCGTCGCGGCCGYCACCGCCGCCAGTGCCACGGACCTGCTCCGGGGCGTGCCCGGCATCCGCGCCGAGGCCAGCGGCGGCGAGTCCAACGCCAACGTCGCCGTGCGCGGCATCCCGGTCTCGGCCGGCGGCGCGCGCTACATCCAGTTCCAGGAAGACGGCTTGCCCGTGCTGCAGTTCGGCGACATCGCCTTCGCCACGCCCGACACCTGGATGCGCGCCGACGCCGGCTTCGAGCGCCTGGAGGTCGTGCGCGGCGGTTCGGCCGCGCTGTTGGCCACCGGTGCGCCCGGCGGCATCATCAACTTCATCGGCAAGACCGGCCTCGAGCCCGGTGGCAGCCTGCAGCTGACCAAGGGCCTGGACTTCGACCAGACCCGCGTCGACTTCGGCTACGGCGGTCGCCTGGCGGCCAAAACGCGCTTCTTCATCGGTGGCTTCTACCGCGTGGGCGACGGCGGCCGCAAGGGTGCCGACGGCACCGAGAACGGCGGTCAGGTGCGCGCCAACGTCACCTTCGAACTGGAGGGCAAGAGCTATGTGCGCTTCAGCCTCAAGCACCTGGATGACCACAGCCCGACCTTCATGCCTACGCCGGTGAAGTACGTGAACGGCAGCATCCAGGAGATTCCCGGCCTGGACCCGCGCCGCGCCGCCTTCTACGATGTCGCCTGGCCGCTGGACAGCACGCTGACCAACACCAACAGCCGCGCCACCAGCAACATCCGCGACGGCCTCACTGCCAGGAGCGACGCTTTCGGCGCCGACCTTGACCTCGACGCCGGCGGTGGCTTTCGCCTGCAGAACAAGTTCTCGTGGAGCCGCAATTCGGGTCGCTTCATCGGCATCTTCCCAGGCGACGACGTGGCCGCCGCGCCGGCCGGCACCACCCTGGCCACTGGCCCCGATGCCGGTGCGGCCTACACAGGCAACAAGTTCACGGCCGTCGTCTTCAACACCAAGGTCGACAACGCCGRCCTGATGGCCAACGACCTGAAGTTCTCGCGTGACTTCGAACTAGGCGGTGCAGCCAAGCTCAGCGCCGTGGCGGGCCTCTACACCTCGGTGCAGCAGTTGGACCTGACGTGGAACTTCAACCAGTACTCGCTGTCGGCCAGCGGCGAGGGCGCCCGCGTGCTGAACGTGCCCGGCGTCGTCAACGGCTCGCCGGGTTTTGGCGGCTGCTGCAGCAACACGCAGGACAGCAAGTACACGACCAACGCACCCTACGTGGTGCTGAAC
>NZ_JBFULE010000854.1:0-2193 GCF_056400485.1 Roseateles sp. P5_B10 | reverse complement strand
CCTATTTCGAGGTGGTCGATCCTGAGGGGGTACGGGTCGGCAGCTATGTCGTTCGCGAGGCGCAGTCCATCAATCCCCCATTTGCGGCCTCCGTCACGGTGGAAACGGTCGAATAGCGGCCTGCCTTTCCAGTGAAGTTCGGTCGTTTCGGACAGCTGCATGGCCGCTGGAAAGCCGCCGGTTCGTCACATCGCCGAAAATAGGGCGATGAATGAACAGATCACCCCCGCCGCCATTCCGAAGATTGGCTTCGTCAGCCTCGGCTGCCCGAAGGCTTTGACCGATTCCGAGCTCATCCTCACCCAGCTGCGTGCCGAGGGCTACGAAACCTCCAAGACCTTTGCCGGCGCCGACCTTGTGATCGTCAACACCTGCGGCTTCATCGACGACGCCGTCAAGGAAAGCCTGGACACCATCGGCGAGGCCCTGGCCAAGAACGGCAAGGTCATCGTGACCGGTTGCCTGGGCGCCAAGGCCGGCGCCGGCAGCAGCGATGCCGGCAGCCTGGTGCGCGAGATCCACCCCRGCGTGCTGGCCGTCACCGGCCCGCATGCGACCCAGGAGGTTATGGATGCGGTGCACACCCACGTGCCCAAGCCCCACGACCCCTTCGTCGACCTGGTGCCCAGCTACGGCGTCAAGCTGACGCCCAAGCATTACGCGTATCTCAAGATCAGCGAAGGCTGCAACCACCGCTGTTCCTTCTGCATCATCCCCAGCATGCGCGGCGACCTGGTGTCGCRCCCCATCGGCGACGTGCTGAACGAGGCCCGCGCGCTGTTCGAGAGCGGCGTCAAGGAGCTGCTCGTCATCAGCCAGGACACGTCGGCCTATGGCGTGGACGTGAAGTACCGCATGGGCTTCTGGGACGGCAAGCCGGTCAAGACTCGCATGCTGGATCTCGTCGCCCAGCTCGGCGAGATCGCCAAGCCCTATGGCGCCTGGGTGCGCCTGCATTACGTCTACCCCTATCCGCACGTGGATGAGGTGCTGCCGATGATGGCCGAAGGCCTGGTGCTGCCATATCTGGATGTGCCCTTCCAGCATTCCCACCCCGACGTGCTCAAGCGCATGAAGCGCCCGGCCAACGGCGAGAAGAACATGGAGCGCATCCTGCGCTGGCGCGAGAGCTGCCCCGAGCTGGTCATCCGCTCGACCTTCATCGCCGGCTTCCCCGGCGAGACCGAGGCCGAGTTCCAGCATCTGCTGGACTTCATGCAGGAAGCCAGGATCGACCGCGCGGGCTGCTTTGCCTATTCGCCGGTCGAGGGCGCCAGCGCCAACGAGATCCCCGGCGCGCTGCCCAAAGAGGTGCGTGAGGAGCGCCGTGCGCGCTTCATGGCCGTGGCCGAACAGGTCTCGGCCGCCAAGCTGCAAAGCCGTGTCGGCCAGACGCTGCAGGTGCTCGTCGACTCCGCGCCGGCCCTGGGCCGCAAGGGCGGGGTGGGGCGCTCCTACGCCGACGCGCCCGAGATCGACGGCACCGTGAAGATCCTGCCGCCCGAGAAGGCCAGCAAGACGATGAAGGTGGGCGATTTCGTGCGCGCCCGCGTCGTGGCAGCGGATGGGCACGACCTGGTGGCGAGCCTGGTCTGATGAGCAAGAAGGCTCCCAGCACTCAGCTTATTCACCACCCTTACCGCGCCCCCGAAGGCTGGGATGCGGTGCCCGTACCGGTGGCCAAGGCCTCGACCGTGCTCTTCAAGAATACGGCCGATCTRCACAAGCCTAAGCCGCGTGACGGGCTGACCTACCGCTACGGCCTGCATGGCACGCCCACCAGCTACACGCTGGCCGCGCGCATCGCGACGCTGGAGCATGCCGAGCATTGCCTGCTCGTGCCGAGTGGCTTGGCGGCGGTGACGCTGCCGTCGCTGGCCGTGCTGCGGCCCGGTGACGAGGTGCTCGTGCCGGACAACGTCTATGGCCAGAACCGCTACCTGACCGAGTCGTGGCTGCCTCAATGGGGCGTCACACACCGCTTCTACGACCCGCTGACGGTGCCCAAGCTGCGTGACAACACCAAGCTGGTCTGGCTGGAGGCGGCGGGGTCGATCACGTTGGAGTTCCCTGATCTGCTCGGGACGCTTGCCGCCTGCCGTGCGCGCGGCATCACCACGGCGCTGGACAACACCTGGGGCGCCGGCCTGGCCTTCAATGGCTTCGAGCCGGCACCCTTGACCCACCCAGGGC
>NZ_JBFULE010000853.1:0-2194 GCF_056400485.1 Roseateles sp. P5_B10 | reverse complement strand
CATCGAATGGCTGCATCCGCGCGGCGAGGCCAGCGTCATCAACGCCTCGCTGATCGGCTTGTCGGCCTTGCGGCTGGGCGAGTGGGCCGGCCAGCTCTACGGCGAGTTCGCCCACGCCGAACGCGGGCAGGCGCGCTCTCTCGGGGGCTATCTGCGCCTGTCTGGCACGCCCGATGCGTCGCTGGTGGGTGAAAACATGGCCCTGCTGCGCGTCGTCATGGCGCGGCGCATCGGCGAGATGCCTGTCGGCCTGGGCGGCGCGGTGCGCGTCGGTTTCTCGCTGGAGACGGGTGCCATCGGCGCCGGCTCCGGCCTCAAGCTGTCCAACATACCCAGCAGCGGCTGGAAGCAGGCCGCCAGCGGCTTTCTCAGCGTGGACACGCGATTCGGGCCGTTCTACCTGGCGCTCGGCACGACGCGCGGCGGCGAGACAGCGGCCTATTTGCTGCTGGGGCCGAGCTGGTAAAGAAATGACCGTCAAGCTCGGCGCTGATCGGCCGATAAGCCTGTTGAGCGGGCCCGCAGCATTCGTGGGTCGGCACATCCAGGAGCCGAGGAGCGCCCCATGACCACATCGTTGAAAAGATCCGTTCGTCCGCAAAGCCTGCTGGCCTTGAGCGCCCTGGTGCTGCTGGGAGCCGCTGGCATGCGCGGCGTACAGGCCGCCGACAACGCGACCGCCAGCGCCACCGCCGTCGTGCTGCAGCCCATCGCGGTGACCAAGTCGGCCGACCTCGTGTTCGGCAATCTGGTCGCCGGCAACGGCGTCGTGACCTTGGCCACCGACGGCACCCGCACCAAGTCCGGCACGGCCGTCCTGCCCACTGGCGTCGCGCCCGTGGCCGCGCGCTTTGACGTGACCGGCGCCGGCACCAACACCTTCTCCATCGACTACACCGGCAGCGACACGGTGCTGACCGACGCGAGCGCGAACACGATGGCCATCGACTGGATCACCGAGGCGGTCGCGACCGCGACGGCGACCGGCAAGACCGACGAAACCACCGACGCCACCACAGGCACGCTGGCTGCCGGCGCCGCCTATATCTTTGTCGGCGGCAAGCTGACGGTGGGCGCCGCCCAGGCCGCGGGTACCTACACGGGCATCGTCAAGGTGACCGTCGCCTACAACTGAGGCCTATCCTCCTTGCGGCCATGACGACCGCCTTCCGCATTCACGGCCTTTGCGCCGCCACCGCACTGTGGTGCACTCTGTTGCCACAGGCGCCAGCCGTGGCCGCCAGTGCCGCGGCCCAGGCCAGCGCGGCCGTCATCGTGCCCGTGACGGTGAACGCCTGGCTGGGTGTGCCCGTCAGTGTGCAGGACCTGCTGCTGGCGCGGGACGCCCCCGCCGGCCCCGCCACGGGTGACCTGGTGACGCGCGTGGCGAGCGCGACCACGCCGGCCATCCTGCGCGCCCTGCCCCTGTGGATCGGCAGCGCGGTGGAGTCCAGGCAGGCCTTTGGCGTTGACATCGTCCCCGCGGCCAGCGCGGCGCTGCTGGCGCGTGGCCCGGCTGCAGCCGTGTCCGTGGCCGCCGCTTTGCCTGCAGGAGAAGGCGGCGATGGCGAGGGCCCTCTCGTTATCACCGTTGCCTTCAACTGAGGCCATGCGCGGGCTGACCCGTCATCGCGCCCTGGCCGCGCTGCTGCTGGTCGCCAGCGCGGCCGCGCCCGGTCAGACCCTGGTCAACAACGGCGCCCTGTCTTTCGGCGCCTTCACGGCCGGCAGCGGCGGCACGGTCAGCGTCAGCCCGGGCGGCGCGCGCCTGAAGACGGGCAGCGTCATCCTCGTCAACCAGGCCGGCACGGCCAGTGCCGCCCAGTTCACGATCACCGGCACGCCGAGCGCGGTGTTCGTCATCACCTTGCCGGCGGACGGCACCGTCTTCCTCACCGATGGCGCCAGCGGCAGCATGGCGCTGAACAGCTTCGTCAGCAGCCCCTCCGGCACAGGCGTGCTGGGCGGCGGTGGCACCCAGCAAATCAACGTCGGCGCCACGCTGACCGTGAGCAACCTACAGGCCACGGGCAGCTATTCCGGCTCCTTCAACGTCACCGTGAACTACCAGTAAAGACCGGCAACTCCGGTGCTTTTGCGAGCTTTGCACCGCTCAAGTCCTGGCGACGATGCCGGTATGCGTGCAAAGACCAAGTTCATCCGGCTGGCGGCCCTCGGGCTGCTGCTGCTGGCG
>NZ_JBFULE010000852.1:0-2202 GCF_056400485.1 Roseateles sp. P5_B10 | reverse complement strand
CGATTGAGGGGCTCATGCGCACTTGGGCTGGCCGCTGATCTTCTGAGCGCCGACATAGCAGCTGCGCACGCGGCCGGTGATGGCCACGACGTAGCGGATGGCCTGGCCGCCGTTCAGGCTGAGGTCGATGCTGCCTGTCTGGGTGACCAGGCCCTGGCGGAGCTGGAATTGCAGGGTCTCCGCATTGCTGCTCAGGCGCACGGGCTGGGTCGTCGGCAGCCACTCGGCCTTGATGACCTGGCTGCTCGGCTTCTTGCAGGCGGCCTTGCCGCCAGCACAATCGCAGTCGTCCTTGGCGCCGATGTACATCACGTAGCAGGCGTTGGCGCCCTTGCCGCTGATGCGGAAGAAGACCGAGTCGCCCAGGCGGGCCGCTTCGCTGCGCGCCAGGCGCAGGTCGCTGGCCAGGGTGTCCGCGCTGACGCGCAGTTGCTGCTGCTGGCGCATCGTGCCCATGGCCGGCACGGCCTGGCCGAGCAGGGCGGCGCAGATGCCGACGCTGGCGCAGAGTTCCACCAGCGTGAAACCACGGTTGCTGCGACGGGTGTTGGCGGTGCGGTTCATGGTGCTTCCCTGGGTTCGTTGTTGATGGAACGAACTCTAGGAAGCGGGGCTCACCGCGTCTTTC
The DNA here is from genome assembly GCF_056400485.1 of Roseateles sp. P5_B10. Lineage (NCBI taxonomy): Bacteria > Pseudomonadati > Pseudomonadota > Betaproteobacteria > Burkholderiales > Sphaerotilaceae > Roseateles > Roseateles sp. P5_B10. Next base: position 1,574 of record NZ_JBFULE010000852.1, on the reverse strand, counting down.
CCCCCAAAGGCGGAACGAAGAGGGGTGGCGGGTGCCCCATCCCCCTGGTCTCCCCCTCATCTCCCCCCGCCGGGGGATAGGGTCAACCCGGTATCAGATCTCGCGGATCAGCTGGCGGAACTCGTCGACGTCCTCGAAGCTGCGGTACACCGACGCAAATCGCACGTAGGCGACCTTGTCGATGCGCTTGAGCTCGCGCATGACCAGCTCGCCCAGTCGCGTGGACGCGAGCTCGCGGGCGCCGCTGGCGAGCAGCTTCTCCTCGATGCGGTTGATGGCCGCATCGATCTGCTCGACGCTGACCGGCCGCTTGCGCAGGGCCAGCTGCATGGAGGCACGCAGCTTGGACGCGTCGAAATCGGCGCGCCGCCCATCTTTCTTGACGACCGATGGCATGGCGATGTCGGCCCGCTCATAGGTCGTGAAGCGCTTGTCGCAGGACAGGCAGCGGCGCCGGCGCCGGACGACGTCACCCTCATCCGACTCTCGGGTCTCGGCGACCTGGGTTTCGGTGTGAGAGCAGAACGGGCAGCGCATTGAGGCTCGACTTAGCCGCGGTAGACCGGGAAGGCGGCCGTCAGCGCCGCAACCTTCTCGCGCACGGCGGCCAGGTTGGCCTCGTCATGCGGCTTGTCCAGCACATCGGCAATCAGGTGGGCCGTCTGGCGAACTTGCTCCTCCTTGAAGCCGCGCGTCGTCATGGCCGGCGTGCCCAGGCGAATGCCGCTGGTGACCATGGGCTTTTGCGGGTCGTTGGGGATGCCGTTCTTGTTGCAGGTCATGTGGGCGGCGCCCAGGATGGCCTCGGCTTCCTTGCCCGTCAGGTTCTTGGGACGCAGGTCCACCAGCATGACGTGGCTCTCCGTGCCGCCGGAGACGATGCGCAGGCCGCGCTCGATCAGCGTGTCGGCCAGCACCTTGGCGTTCTTGACGACCTGCTCCTGGTAGACCTTGAACTCGGGCGTCAGGGCTTCCTTGAAGGCCACGGCCTTGCCGGCGATGACGTGCATCAGCGGGCCGCCCTGGATGCCGGGGAAGATGGCCGAGTTGATCTTCTTGGCGATCGCCTCGTCGTTCGTCAGGATGATGCCGCCGCGCGGGCCGCGCAGGCTCTTGTGCGTGGTGGACGTGACGACGTCGGCGTGGGGCAGGGGGTTCGGGTAGACGCCCGCGGCGATCAGGCCGGCGTAGTGCGCCATGTCGACCATGAAGTAGGCGCCGATCTCCTTGGCGATCTTGCCGAAGCGCTCGAAGTCGATGCGCAGCGAGTAGGCCGACGCGCCGGCAATGATGAGCTTGGGCTTCTTCTCGCGGGCCAGGGCTTCCATGGCGTCGTAGTCGATCGCTTCATTGGCGTCCAGGCCGTAGCTGATGACGTTGAACCACTTGCCGCTCATGTTCAGCGCCATGCCGTGGGTCAGGTGGCCGCCTTCGGCCAGGCTCATGCCCATGATGGTGTCGCCAGGCTGCAGCAGCGCGAAGAAGGCGCCTTGGTTGGCCTGCGAGCCGGAGTTGGGCTGCACGTTGGCGAATTCGGCGCCGAAGAGCTGCTTCAGGCGATCGATGGCGAGTTG
>NZ_JBFULE010000851.1:0-2206 GCF_056400485.1 Roseateles sp. P5_B10 | reverse complement strand
CCTCCTCGGTCCGCAGGCTGTAGTGCATCAGGCGCAGCCGCTCTCGCAACTGGTCAAGCACCCGCACCGAGCGAAGCGGCGGCAGCGCCGCCGATGGSGCAGGCCGCAGGTTTCCCCGAGCTGGCGAACTGAGTGAGCTGACTGGCATCATGACCACTCCAGCGGCGCCGAACAGGCCCGGCGAGAACTTGTAACAACGTGCCRCTTTTGCCGGAAATTTAATGCTGTATAAAACAACAGTCAACTGGAAAATTCTGAAGGTGAGTCAAGCACTTGCCACGATTCACCACGGCGATGTTGTGGCGCAGCTTGCCTGCCTAAGCAGCAGCGACTGTCTCCCGAGAACACGTTATGCGTCCCGAGGAGAAGGCCTGCGATGAATCTACGTTCCGCTTTCCTCATAGCTTTGTGGGCGGTTGCTTGCTACTTCGGCGCCACTGACTACAAGGCTCTTGCAGTTCCGCTCATGGCTGTAGCCGTCATTGGCCTTCTGTTGTCTGTACGTGGCGGGCAGGCTGCATTCCAGATTGAAATGTCGTGGCCAAAGTTGTCGCTTCCGGCAGTCATTCTTGGCATCGTGGCGGTAGCCGGCGTCATCGGCAGCGTGCTTGTGCCAACTACGGAGCCAACGGTATGGGTCAAAGTCAAACCATATTTCTATCTACTGCTTTGGCTGGCCGCTAGCGCCGTTGTCGTCTGTCGTTCTTCCCAAAGCAAAGTCACCAAAACCGAGGCGCCGTGACGCCTAACCATTCAATCAACCGGACATGCCCCGGCAAGCCGGGTCATGCCGGTTATCTCAAACGTTATGCACCTCGGAGACACATGCCATGAGTTGGGACGTTTCGGTGCAGCGCTTCTCGCGCGAATACAGCTCGATCGAGGATATCCCCGAGACTGAGCGCTGTGTTCCGCTGGGAAGTCAATCAGCGGTTCGCGCGCTCATTTCAGAGTACTTCCCCGGTACGGACTGGACGGAACCAGCATGGGGAGTATTTGATTCTCTCGACGGCTCCATCGAATTCAACATGGGAAAGGACGAACCAAACACAGGGTTCATGATGCATGTTCGTGCGTCGCCCGCGGTCGTCAACCCGATGATCGCTATGTGTAGGTCGCACAACCTCCAAGCTCTCGACGGTAGCTCGGGCCAGTTTCTGGAGAAGGCCACAGACCCTGGAGGCAGTCTGAAGCAGTGGATTGAGTACAGAGATCAAATTGTTGGGATGCACGATGCATAACCTTTCGCTGCAGCGGACGGCTTCGCCGTCCGCTGAGCTCGCACGTTAAACCGCTCCTGTTATGCCCGCTTTGATCCCCGGCGCAGACCAGCCTCGTGGCTTGCTGACGGTGTTGACGGATTCAACTTCCGAATATGGCGATCGGCACGACGCCGCTATGGATCTTGGTGTCTTTGACGAACCGGAGGTTGAGGCTGCGTTGCTTGCGATCGCTCTCAACCTCACGGAGGACCCCGACGTGGCAGATGCGGCGGGCGAATCTCTATCCGAGATCTGGCGTCGCAAAGGTTCGGCACCGCCTGCAACCATCGCCAACATGCATCCAGCGGCAAGAAAGTTCTTTCAACTATGAGGCGGTTTAACCCTTTGCTGCAGCGGACGGCTACGCCGCCCGCTGAGCGCGAACGTTGGGCATACGGGAGATGACGTGACAGCCGCGCCGCTCATTTGTGCCCGCTGCAATTTGCCGGTGGAGAAAAACGCAGAATCGTATGAAGTTTTCGAGCGCATGCATTGGCTCTGCTTTCATCTGGAATTCGAACATCAGGGAGATCCTGATGAACCGTGCGGTGATCCCGGCTGCCCTTGGTGGCACATTGAAGTTCTTCGGCGGAAGCTCGTCGAGCTTGGTTCTGACCCAGCGGCGGTCATCAAAGCGGCCATCGACGAGCGGTGGCGCTTGTGAGCATCCGGCTGCCCAACTTTTTGCTGCAGCGGACGGCTTCGCCGTCCGCTGAGCTCACACGTTGGTCGTCTCAATGAACGAAATCGCGACATTCGACGTCGAAGCCCAGCGGTTGGTGCAAGAGCATGTTGGCAAGCTGCGGCAGCTCTCGCATACCGAGGCGTCGGCGTTGCCCGAGGCGACTGACACTGAAKTCGTCGTTGCTGGCCGTCGTTGCCAGCTCACAGTTTTCGCGCAGCCCATTTCAACGGGCAGGCTCGTTGTGGCACAGGTAGCACGG
>NZ_JBFULE010000850.1:0-2208 GCF_056400485.1 Roseateles sp. P5_B10 | reverse complement strand
GCATACGGCAACCTGGAGACCAAGGGTGTCGGTCCCACTCCATTGGTAGCGCATGATGCCGATGTCCACCATTCGTCTGGGGAGCAGAACGTGACGAACGCCTTAGCTGAAGCGTTGTTCGCTCAGGTATTCCAGGCGGCACTACCCTTCGGCGCCGTGCCAGCGCTCGCGGTATCGCTTGTGTATCGCGGGCCTAATCCTGAATTGTCTCCRTCAGCTCGGGCACTAACAGTCCGGCCGTTTGTACTCCGGCCAGCACATTTCATGCGCAACGTGTTGCATCAACAGCAGCACCTGCCACRGGGTTCCGAGGCGCCTGGATTGAGTCGTGACGCCTATCGGGTAACGCAGGCGTTACGTCAGTTAACGCAGGGTTTTGGAGCATGCCTTGGCATAACGGCTGTCGATGACGTTGAATCCATCGACCAGGGACTACGCGAGTTGGGCCGACGTTTGGCGTGGCAGTTTGCTGCCAGCTTCGCGAAGCGCTTGCCACACGGCGGAGTAACTTGCTCAAACGTATCCTTAGCAGGCGAGTTTCTAGACTACGGAATGTCGCACGCATTGCCCACCTATCGCCGACCTGCTAACGCACTACAAGACCCCTGGACCGAATACCAACGACCTTTGGTAACGCTATGGACGCTGCGCCAACAGTTGGACAAGTACTTTCCGGGTCTACGTGGTACGCACGTGGTGGCGGCCGACGAACTCTGTAGTTCTTATCGAGCGGTTTTCGAGGAACGACTCGCCATTGAGATGGCCAAGATGGCGGGTCTGACCGAAGACTTGGCGGGCGCCTGTCCAAAGGCGCTCTTGGCTGACTGGCTTTCTGCAATGAGGGGTGTCTGGCGCCACGGCGGGCGCGAATGTTTGCCCGCGCGCGATGCGACCACCGAGTGGAGCCCACTGCCGATCGACCCTAAGCGCCCGGACCTCAACCGAGTCCTAGCGGCTGCCGCGCCCCATGAAGAACCGGAGGTAATGGACCAAACCATTACTCCACTGCTAGGTGACCCAACCTTGCGCCGCACCTTTGTGAACGCGGCCGTTGTCGTGCGGCAGGCGCTGCGCTCGACACTGGGGAGCGCGGGAGGTTCGCTTAGCGCTTACCTGTCAGCGCAAGCAACGCGCAAAAATTCTGCAATGTTTGAACTTGAGCGCGACAGTTGGTTTCGCATAGGGGCAGTCGCCAAGATGTTTGACGCAGACTTTCAACCGGCATCCGTGCAGATCCTAATGAGGGATGCAGTGGGCCATGCCCGTCATGTGCTTGCCGACTTGGCTCCTGGTATGGTTGGCAAGAGCGGGATCGAGCAGATCCAAGTGCTCGCCCAGCAGACAAGGCCGGTTCCGCTGTGGTGACACGCGCCCCYGGACGCGTTGGCCTTTTGCAGTCCGCGCGCCTAGACAAGATGGCTTCGTGATGTCCGGCGGCCCGACCCCTGCGATGCCGCAGGTTGCCGACGCAAGGCCGGCAGAGCTACACCAAGGCAGCCGGCAGGCGGTCTGCCGGGGCGTTACTAGTGAGCAAGGAGTCGGGCCATGGGCAAGGAACTGACTTGCCCGGGATTTCCGAGACAGTAATTCCTAGAAGACGGCCGGTTGCGGGTTTTGACGGCGTTGCTGCTTGAACGTAAGCGTCCCGGCAAGTCATGTTGATCCGCTGAGCTGTGCCTAGGATGCTCGTATCCATCAACGACTTGATGGGTACGTACGCACTATGGATCAAGCAGCGCCAGGCCGCCGGCGGCGAGTTCACAGCGCCGAGTTCAAGGCGCAGGCAGTGCAAGCCTCTCAGCAGCCGGGCGTTTCGATGGCCGCTGTGGCGATGGCTCACGGCATCAACGCGAACCTGCTGCGGCGCTGGGTACATGAGAGGGTTCAGCCGCCTGGCGATGCAGCAGCCGCCAGCGACAAGCCCGTTGGCTTCATCGCGTTGCCGATGCCGGCGCCGTCCGCGCCGCCTGCGTCGAGCTCTGAGCCCATCAGCATCGAGGTCCGCCGCGGCTCGACGACCATCGCGGTGACGTGGCCGGCAAGCGCTGCCGATGCGTGTGCGGCCTGGATGCGCGAGCTGCTGCGTTGATCCGCATTGACGCCGTGTGGCTCGCCACGACGCCCCTGGACATGCGAGCCGGTACGGAGACTGCGCTGGCCCGCGTGGTCCAGGTCTTCGGCGGCGCCAAGCCGCACCATGCCTATCTC
>NZ_JBFULE010000849.1:0-2208 GCF_056400485.1 Roseateles sp. P5_B10 | reverse complement strand
GCGCATCGCAGCGCAGTGGCTGTGGTGGCTCGACGAGCCAGGTCGGCTGCGGCCCTGGTGGAGAGCGCACAGCTACGGAAGGCGGTGCTGGCCAAGGCTGCCAGCGCTGCATTTCGGCCAGCCGATGGTCTTCGCGCAGCCGGCCTTCGCGCACATGGTCGGCGCCCAGGCGCACCGACAACCGCTCCAGCAGCGCATTCGTCGTCGTGCGCTCCTGCGGATCGGCGGGGCCGGGCAACAGGCTGCTGCTGCCTTCCTCCAGCGGCAGCACGGTATCGGCGCTGAGGCGGATTTCGCCGGCTGGCGCGGCCAGTGTCATGCGGCCCAGGTGTTCGGACAGCAGCCTTGTAAGCCGCCTCAGATCGCGCGTCGTGTCCGCCGTGGCCACGGTCAGCTCGCCGCTGTCGGCCACGTCGCGGGGGCGCATCGCGTCGTGCTGCCAGGCCAGTCGCAGCGCACGCACACCGGCATGGCGGGCGGCGAGGAAGGCGCAGAGCTGGCGCAGCAGGGTTTCAGCAAAGTGCAGCAGCACGGGCGCGTGCTCGACGCGGTAGGGCAGCTCCAGCCGGGCGTCGAAGCGATCGGGCAGGGTCAGCCAGCTGTGCATCTCGGGCAGGTCGCCATAGGCCTGGTCCAGCGCCGTCAGCAGCGCCGGGCCAAAGCGCTTGGCCAGTGCCGGGCGAGGCAGCCGGCGCAGCTCGCCCAGGCGCGTGCAGCCCAGGCGGGCCAGCATGGCGTGATGGGCTTGGGCGGCGCTCAGTGCCGATAACGGCAGCGCGTCCAGGCGCTCGCTCAGGCGGCCAGGATTGATGTCGCTGCAACGCGCCAGTGCCAAGGCGCCCAGCGCTGTCGGCGCCCAGGCCATGTCGCCCAGGGCCAAGCCGGCTTGTGTTGCCTGCGTCTGCAGCCGCTGCCGCAACGCCCGTGCGCCGCGGAACAGCCGCAGGCTGGCCGACACCTCGGCCACCACCGCTTCCTCCAGCCGCGCAACGCGCGGCGTGAAGCTCAGCGCCAGCCAGCCGAGGGCGTCAACATCGCCAATATGACCTGTTGACCCCCAGGGCAGGGCTGCGCCCTGCCCGCCCCCCGAGGGGGTCAAGGCAACTTGGGGCGGCCCGGCGTTGCCTTGGGCATCAGGCCTGCAGCACAGGGCGAGCCAGCGCATGAGGGCGCTCCATCGGAGGGCTGGCCGGAGCCGGCGCGGGCTCCGGCATGGGGGCAGGCAGGGGCTTGCGCTTGGCGGCAGTCAGCAGCGGTTCCACCGCGCCGGGCACGGCGGGCAGTTCAAGCCAGCCCTCGTGCGCGGGCCCGCGGCGCTTGAGCAGGTGCACGGCCAGGTCCCAGCCCTCGCCCGGCTGCACGATCAGGCGCAGCGGCGCGGCCGAGGACTGCTGCTGCACGCGCTCCGGCCGCATCAGGAAGGCCGGCGCATCGGAACTCAGCGCATTGACCTGCAGGCGCCGGATCTGCTCCGGCCGCGCCTCGGGCAGCCAGGCCAGCACGGCCACGCGCGACTTGATGGCCTGCTCGGCGGCCCAGAGCGCTTGAGCCGGCGTGCTGGCCTCCACCCAGATCAGTGCCGAGGGTGGCAGGCCCAGGGCCTGCAGGCCCGGCAGATGGGGCGTGTGGGGCGGGTTGATGAGCAGCAGCGAACGCAGCGCCGACGTGACCACGCGTCCGCGACGGCCGGGAGCGGCCGCCGGCAGGGCCTGGGCCGCCCACCAGCCGCTCAGCGCCGGCGCCAGCAGCCGCCACTCCAGCACGCCGGGCTGCGGCGTCAGCAGCTCGGTGACGGCTCGCAGCGGCCAGCCGCCGCCGGGCAGCTCGGCGTCCAGCGCCGCAAAGCCACTGGCCAGCGTCGGGTCGGCGGCGGTGCTCAGGCTGCTGCCGCGCCACAGCCGCCCCTGCAGCCGGGCGTCGTCCAGCGGCAGGGGGACGAGCGGGGGCCGCAAGGCAGCGCAAGGGACGCAGGAGGCGAGAGAAGCGGACAACATGGCCAGGAAACAGGCAGGTCGGGGGAAGAATCCGGAGCTTGAATGAGATCATAAGACTGTATGGATATCCAGTATTTTCTGGCAATCGACCCCACCTTGGCGCTAGCATTTCACGGCGTTCCTGGAGAGCCGCCATGCAACTCGTCCCGCTGATCTGCGTCCATGACGTGCCCGCCAGCAGCCGCTGGTATCAGCGCTTGCTGGGGTGCCACAG
>NZ_JBFULE010000848.1:0-2211 GCF_056400485.1 Roseateles sp. P5_B10 | reverse complement strand
GAAGTACGGTGTGATCAGGAAGTTGTCGATGAACCCGCCGGGAGGAGCGGCCAGGTAGTTGGAAGCGATGTAAGCGTTGGCAGCGCCCGCCTGCGCGGTAAACGCCGTGGTGTTGTCGCCCTGGAACCAGTCGGTGCCGGAGCTGGGTGAACTGACGTTGGCCAGGACCCAGCCCTTGCCGGCCAGGGTCGCCACGTCGTCGAAGCCCTCGCTCAGGAGGACACCCGCTTGCGAAAGCGTAGCCAATCCCGCCAATACGAAGGCTGCGCCAAGTCTTGTGATCTTCATGAACACTCCGAATTAACCGCATTTGGGTTGGAGGCGCAGGCCGTCTCGGAGCAACCACTCTTTCCGGCCGCAACCTCGCCGGCCTGGGCAGTTGGCGAGAAGTGCCTGTCCAGTAGCCCTCGCGACAAGATCAGTCAGTCACTGCATCCGTCCGATTGGCGAGGCTAGGTTCGTGGTTGCCTCGTGGCAAGCCCTCTTGTTGGGGGGAAGCTGGCAACGTACTAATGAAGCCGCTTGAACATGCGCATCAACCGACCGTGCCGGCGCTACCTACACCACCAAGCAGGCGGCATCCGCGCTGGCGTGGACATGCTGCTGCCGGCCCCGCCGCTGCCTTCACATCCTCTACCCAACTTCGCTCAGACCTTGTGCGCGTTCCCGGCGCCTGCACGCTTGCGCAGCAGGTGAAGCAGCGGCAGTCCGCCCGCCAGCAGAGCCCAGGTGGTCGGCTCGGGCACAGCGCTGATGGTCAGGCTGGCTGCGGGGCCGGGCAGCCAGTTCCAGGCCGCTGGCGCGTTCGCGTCGCCGCGGATGCCCAGGTGGGTGGTGATCAAACCGCCTTCGGGATCGCGGGCGTTGCCCAGCCCGAGTGCGCCGAGAAAGCCGTTGGCCTCGTTGTTCTTCTCCGAACCCGCGTCGTAGCCGTACAGGTTGATCGTGACGGTGCCGGTGATGGTCGACAGGTCCAGGCCACTGACGCCGATGAAGCCGTCATTCGTCCAGCCCAGCATGCTGGCAAACGACAGCAGGTGGTGGGAGGCATTGGCATTCACCATGACCGTCACGGAGTCCTGTTGAGGCAAAGGTGCAGACAGCGGCGCCGCAACGCTGAGCACGCTCGTGCCGACAAGGGCGTTGGCTTCGTCGAGCAGGAAGCTGCGATTGCCGCCTTCTGCAATGCGCCAGATCGTCTCCGGTGCGGCCTGGCCGACGGTGAAGGCCGTATAGGCGTCGCTGTGCGTGATGAACACCGGTGGCGAAAGCCGCTGGCCGGTCTGTGCCGTCGCCGCCCCCGTCGCCGCGGCATTGCTCGTCAGGTTCTTGAACGTTATCTGGTATGCCGGTGCTTGTGCGGCGGCCCCTTGAGGAAGCAAGAGGGCAGCAGCAAGCGCCACTCCGAGGGCGCCCAGCCGATGGGGCGTGATGGCTGTGCGGTGGGGGGCAGGGGCGGTGTGATGTGCGTTGTTCATTCGAGAGATCTCCTGTTGGTTGGCACGCGGGGCGACACCCCGCGTGCTGCAGTCGCCGCCAGGCCGCAGGCATTACTCCCTAGGTTCATAGCGACCACCCGGATGGGGGTGCTGCTGTAAGGAGCAGGACTGCAGGTCGACCAAAGCGCCCGCGGAAAAGCCGAAAGCCGGGGTCCCAGCCCGTTCGCTGGCAAGACACCGCAAACACCAACATTTCGGCGGCCCCCGAACACGACACCTTCGGTGTGCAGACGTATTTCCAGCACGCCAGGGATCAGCCGGATTTAGGGACTGACGGCGCCTGGGTAGACGCATAGCCTTCGGCCACCAAACAAGGAGCCCGACATGCGCCTCTGCCTCAAAGTGCTGCCCCTCGCGCTGGCAAGCTTGCCCACCTTCGCGGCCGAATTGAGCCAACAGAATCTCGGCGCCACGGGCGCTCTCGTATCGAGTTGCGCCGGCCTGGCCACTGGCGCCTTCCCGACCGAAGGCAATCTGTTCGACTGGCGGCCGGGCCTGTCCAACTGCAACGCGGCCTCGACCACCACGCCGGGACAGCAACTGGCGACCAGCGGCACCTACAACCAGGCAACGCCTTCCATTCAGGCGGACTCGCATGGCAGCGCTACCTACGGCTCGGTCGGGATGTACGCACATTTCCGCGCCAATGCCAGCGCCGGCTTCGCAGCGGCCGAAAGCACGGCAGGATGGACCGACACGTGGACGCTGATGC
>NZ_JBFULE010000847.1:0-2212 GCF_056400485.1 Roseateles sp. P5_B10 | reverse complement strand
GGTCGGCACCGTGGAGGGTGTCGACTTGACGGACAAGTGCATGTCCATCCCATTGACGAAAACATGGGCGCTGCCGCTCGAAGGGCTGCCGTAGTAGTCGGCAAACGAAGCCGTCAGGTCCGCGCCATTCGTCAGCGTGCACGACACGGAGTCGCCGMCCAGCGGCAGCAGGCCGGTGCACGTCGAGTGGTCGGAAACGAAGTTGATTTCGCGGGTGACCCCTGGGGCTAGCGGAAGCGCCCAAGTGGCGCTGCTGCAGGCTGTGGCCAGGCAGGCGACGGCCATGAAGCGCCGGGCCGGTGAAAGATCGTTGTGCATTGCAAGCTCCCGTTTGCGCCGCCGGCGGTGCGCAGGCTGCAGTTCGATGATGGAAGGCGCAGCCACCCTGCACCACCCACAGATGACCCACAGCACCTGGGCCTGCCCTAGCATTCGGCGATGAACCCATCGCAGCCTGAAGCGGCAGCCGCGCAGCGGTCGGGCGAGTTGCTGGACGTCTTGCGGGCGCTGTCGGTGCAGGCCCCTGGCGCGCTGGATAGCGCGGCGGCGTTGGCGCTGCGGGCTCAGGCCGACGGACAGGTGGCGCTCGCCGCGGGAGCAGCCGGTTTGGTGGTGCTGGTGGAGCACCTGCAGGCCTGCCTCTACCGCCACGCCATGGCCATGCTGGGCGTACTGACCGCAGTCGGCCCGGACGCAGCCGGCACCGGCATCGAAGGCCTGCTGGCCTGGGCCGGGGCCTCGATTGCCCATGACTACGGCGTGCTGCCCGCGTGGCCGCCCGCCAATGTGGCGCTGTTGATGGAGCGCGCCCGAGGTGCACCGAACGACGTCTCGCTGGCGCTGGCCTGCGCGCTGGGTGAGCTCTGCGAACGCCATGGCGAGGATGCGGAGTTCGAACTGCTGTTCGCGCAGGTCGCAACGGTTGAGAAGCGGCCCGATGCCTCACCCTTCTGGCGCGGCCATTGGGCCATCGTCGCGGCCTGGCATCTGTACGCCTTCGCCAAGGTCGACGAAGCGCGCGAGCGGCTGGTGCTGGCGCAGCAACTGGCAGCCGAACACTATCTACCGGGGTTGGCCGCCGTCGCGGCACTGCAGCGCGCACGCCTGGTGGAGTGCAGCAGCGACCCCACGGCGGCGCTGGCGCTGGCAGCCCAGGCCGCCGCCGCGGGCGATGCAGCCAGCACGCCGCTGTGGTGGGCCGACCAGGCCGATGTGCGCTGCCGCGTGGCCCTGCTTGAGGGCGACTTCCATGCGGCCCTGGGCCACGCGAGGCGTGCCCTGGGCCATTTGCAGATGAGTGGCGCCTGGCCCGGCTACCAGGTCACCTACCTCGTGCAGGAGGGCTATGCACTGATTGGCTGCGGCAATGCCGAGGATGCTGCAGCGCGCTTTCAAGGCTTGGGCGAGATGCAGCTGCCACGCTACCTGGCGGCGCGCCTGCGCTGCCTGGCAGACCTGACCGCACTGATCGCCATCGGCCAGCGCAATGGCTGGGGCGCCCTGCCAAACGCACCCCTGGCCCGCGCCATGCGCACGCTGCGCGAACTGGAGTGGCCCGGCGTGCTGCCGCTGCTGCCGCTGCATATCGGCGAGATCTTCTGCCAGRCCCTGGTTCAGGGCGCCGAGACGGACTGGGTGCGCTCGGCCATCCGCACGCGCCGGCTCGCCGCGCCGGCCGGGGCGCCCGAGGCCTGGCCCTGGTCGGTGAAGGTCCACGCCCTGGGTGGCTTTGAAATGTGCAACGACGCCGGCGCCGTGCGTTCAGCGGAAGGGCGCAAGGCCGCCAGCAAGCCGCTCGAACTGCTGCGCTATCTGGCTTGCCGCGGCACCGAGGCCGCCTCAACCGAGGCCGTGGCCCGCGAGCTGTGGCCCGGTGACGGCCGTGAGGGGCGGCAAAAGGCCTTCGAGGTCACCGTCGCGAGGCTGCGCCGCCTGCTGGCCCACGACGCCGCCTTGCTGGTGCAGGACCATGGCGTGCGCCTGAACGCGGACTGCGTCTGGGTCGACGTGCAGGCCCTGAACGACCGCCTGACTGAGCACGAGCACTCACCTGCTGGCAGCTCTGCCGCCGCCGGGGCCCTGGACGCCGCCCTCAAGCTCTACCGTGGCCCCTGCCTGACGCTCAGCGAGCAGACTTGGGCGCTGGCTGCGGCCGAGCGCTGGCGGGCCCGCCTCGCCGCGGCGCTGCTGCGTGAGGCACGCGACGCAAGCG
>NZ_JBFULE010000846.1:0-2214 GCF_056400485.1 Roseateles sp. P5_B10 | reverse complement strand
GCCATGGCAGCGAGCCGCCCGAGGTGGTCGCGCGCCTGCGGCCGCTGGAAGCGCAGGCCCGCGCTCTGGGCGGCGACAACCTGCGCGTCTTCCTCGCCGCCTGGGGCTATGCCCACGGCATGATGGACCAGTTCACGGTGGTCGATGCGGCAACGGCCGAGCTCATCGACCTGGGGGAGCGCGAAGGCAACGCCGCGGCCATGGCTTCGGCGCTGGCACTGCGCGCGACCGTCCTGCAACTGTCGGGCCGCCTGAGCGTCGCCTACGACTGGGTGAACGCGTCCCTGCCCTGGGTGGAAAAGACCCAGGACGAGCCTTTGCGCTACTGGGTGTTCATGACGGCGGGCAATCTGAGCCTCGCGACGGGGCATTTGCAGGAAGGCCTGCGCAGCTACGCGGCGGCGAGCCGGTCGGCGCAGGCCCAGTCCAACCCGCGGCGCGGGGCGCAGGCCCATATGGCGCTGGCGCCCATACGCCTGGTCCTGCACGACATCGACGGTGCCCGTRCTGATGCGCAGCAGGCCTTTCGCCTGGCCGAGTCCGCGGGCAGCCTGCCCCTGCAACTGGCGGCCAAGTTGATCGAATCCTTGGCCGAGGAGGAGGGCGGACGCGGCCCGGCGCGCGACCAGGCCCGGGAGCAGGCCCATCGGCTGGCCGCCCAGATCGAGCCCACGCTGGCCGCCAGCGCTGCCGCCGTGAATCCTGCTTCAGGCAGCGCGACCTGGTTCAACACCCAGGCGGAGGTCGTGCAGGAACTGGCCGACCTGCACCTGAGCGCACGCAACTTTGTGGCCGCGCAGCGCTATGCCGAGACTGCGCTGAAGTTGGCCCGACAGGAAGGTGACGAGGACGCTGTGGCCGTGGCCACGATCAGTTCCGGTCTGGCGCGACTCGGCTTGCGCCAGACGGCCCCCGGCGACCAACTGGTGAAYGAGGGCCTGGCGTCGCTGGAGAAGCAGGGCCGCAAGGTGCGCCTGCTGGAGCAGTTGAACCGGCATGCCGGCTTGCTGGAAGCCCTGGGCGATGCGGCGGGCGCTCTGCGCCAATCGCGCAAGGCACTGGGGCTGGAGGCCGAGCTGGTGCGCAACGACCGTGTCAGCACGGTGCTGGAGCTGCAGCGCCGCTCCAGCTTCGAGCAGAACCAGCGCGCCCTGGAGAGCCTCAAGCATGACAACGAGCTGCAAGCCAGCCAGCTCGAGCGCCACAGCAGCGAAAGGCGGCTGACCCTGGGCCTGGCCCTCGCCCTGCTCATCGTCGTGCTGCTGACAGTGACCTTGTATCGCCGCGCCCGCAAGGCCAACCGCACGCTGCAGGCCCACAACGCCGAGCTGGCTTACGTCGGCCTGCATGACCGCGTGACCGGCCTGCCCAACCGGCGCGCACTGGAGCGGCGGGCCCGGGAGCTCGGCAACGAGAGCTTCATCGGCTTGGGGATAGCCATCAATCGCTTCAGCCGCATCATGGGCAGCCTGGGCCATGCCGCCGGTGACGACTTGCTGTGCCAGGTGGCAGCTCGGCTGAAGTCCGTCGTCGAGGGCGCCGGCGGCCGGCTCTACCGGATGGACGGACTTTCCTTCGGTGCCATCGTGCCCGCACTGGGCGATGACGCCGCCCTGCGCAGCCTGCTGGAGCAGCTGCTGCAGGTGATGCAGCCTGTCTTCGAAGTGCAGCGCCAGCAGCTCGCGGTGACCTTGAGCATCGGTGCCGCTGAATACCCGCGGCACGGCGCGCAGACCTCCGACGTGGCCAAGGCCATCCAGCTCGCCATGCGACAGGCGCAGGGCCAGCCGGGCAACAGCGCGGTGGTTTTCACGGCAGGCCTGCTGGCCGACCAGCAGGACCGGCTGCAGCTGGAGGCGCGGCTGTCACAGGCCCTGGAGCGCGGTGAACTCGAACTCTTCTACCAGGCGCAGTGCGATCTGCGCACGCGCAGGCTGTCGGGCTTTGAGGCTCTGCTGCGCTGGCGCAGCCCCGACGGCCTGATTGCGCCGGACCGCTTCATTCCGCTGGCCGAGGAATCCGGTCTCATCGTGCCCATTGGCCGCTGGGTGCTGCAGCAGGCCTGCCGCCAGGCCAGGATCTGGCATGACAGCGGGCTGGACCGGCCCGTGATGGCCATCAACATCTCGCCGCGGCAGTTCCAGCATCCCGAGTTCATGGCCACGGTGCGCGAGGCGCTGGACGGCGCGGGAATCGACCCGCGCTTCATCGAGC
>NZ_JBFULE010000845.1:0-2215 GCF_056400485.1 Roseateles sp. P5_B10 | reverse complement strand
AGGCCGCCAGCTGCCATGCCAGCAGCCCGCCTCCCATGGCGGCGGCGAGCAAGCAGCCGAAGCCAAGAGTGGCCCAAACCTCAGACACGGAACGCAGCGCCCTTGTCATGATTGCCTCAATGCCCCCCACCCCGAATCCGCGGATTCACGACGCCATACAACACATCCACGATGAGGTTCACGCCGATGAAGGTCAGGGCCGAGATCAGGATGCCGGCCTGCACGACGGGATAGTCGCGCCGCCCGATGGAGTCGATCAGCCATTTGCCGATGCCGGGCCACGAGAAGATGGTTTCGGTCAGCACGGCGCCGGCGAGCAGACTGCCGGTCTGCAGGCCGACCACCGTCAGCACCGGGATCAGCGCATTGCGCAGCGCATGCACGACGACGACGCGGGTGGGCGACAGGCCCTTGGCGCGCGCCGTGCGCACATAGTCCTCGCGCAGCACCTCGAGCATGGACGAGCGCGTCATGCGCGCCACCACCGCCAGCGTGCTGGTGCCCAGCACCAGGGCCGGCAGGATCATGTGCATCAGCGCCGACTTGAAGGAGCCTTCCTCGTTGCTGAGCCAGGAGTCGATCAGCATGAAACCGGTCACGCGCTCGGGATCGAACTCGATGCCGATGCGGCCCGACACCGGCGTCCAGCCGAGGTTGACGGAGAAGAACATGATGAGGATCAGGCCCCACCAGAACACCGGCATTGAATAGCCCACCGTGGCCATGCCCATGACGCCCTGATCCAGCAGCGAGCCGCGCTTGAGGCCCGCGCTGACGCCCAGCAGCAGGCCGAAGCCGACCGCGAAGATCAGCGCCGCAGTGGCCAGCTCGACGGTGGCCGGGAACAGCGCCGCGAACTCTTTGCTGACCGGCTCGCGGCTGACCAGGCTCTGGCCCAGGTCGCCTCTCATGAGCTTGCCCACGTAGTCCAGATACTGCACCGGCAGCGGCTGGTCCAGCCCCATGCGCTTGACCAGAGCTGCATGCGTCTCGGGGTCCAGGCGGCGCTCGCCCATCATGACCTCGATGGGGTCACCGGGCACGAGGCGGATCAGCCCGAAGGCGACGATGGTGATGCCGATCAATGTCGGCACCAGCGTGGCGAGGCGTTTGAGCAGGAAGGCGAGCATTACCAGCGCGACGTGTACGGTCGCGTCTCGGTGTCGGTCGCACCTGCCACGCGCATCGCGCTGGGCGTGGACGCCACCTCGATCAGCGCGGCCGTCTCGGCATCCAGCGTGCCGGAGATGTCGCGTGGCCGGTACTTCATCTGGAAGGTGGCAATGACCTCCTTGGTCATCACGTCCAGCTGCCCCGAGCGCGACACGTTGTAGCCGATGCGCGCCAGCCGCTCCT
Source organism: Roseateles sp. P5_B10 (assembly GCF_056400485.1). Taxonomy (NCBI): domain Bacteria; kingdom Pseudomonadati; phylum Pseudomonadota; class Betaproteobacteria; order Burkholderiales; family Sphaerotilaceae; genus Roseateles; species Roseateles sp. P5_B10. The sequence goes on along the minus strand of NZ_JBFULE010000845.1, from coordinate 859 downwards.
GCAGCCAGGCCACGTCGCGCGGCGCAACCTCATGCTCCAGCGTCTTCACCATCACCAGCGGGCCATCGGGCCAAGGGATCAGCCCGGCGTCGGCCAGCTGCTTCCAGGGGAACTGCGGGCCGGGGTCCTGCTTGCGCCCGGGCGCGATGTCGGCGTGGCCGATGATGCGCTCTGGCTTGACGTTATGGCGCTTCTGGATGTCGCGCACCAGGGCGATGACTTCGTCCACCTGGGCCTGCGGGAAGGGCGCGTAGACGCGGCCACCGGGGCCGTCCACATAGCCGGCGTTGACGATCTCGATGCCGATGGAGGCCGAGTTCAGGTTGGTGTTGCCGGCCCAGAAGCTCGCGCCGGCATGCCAGGAGCGGCGGTTCTCGTCGACCAGGGCGTAGCTGGCCACCGGGTTGTCGCGCACCAGGTAGTGGGCCGACACCTGGCCACCGGTCGTCAGCACCTTCAGCGATTTCTCCCAGTCCAGCACGGTGTAGTGCAGCACGATGTAGAGAGCGCGGCTGTCCTGATTCTGCGAGGTGTAGCTGCGGTCGATGTTGGGTGCGCGCACTGCGGCGGCAGGGCCTGCGGCCATGACAGGGGCGGGCGTGGGGACCGGCGAGGGCACGCTGGCGCAGGCGCTGAGCAGCAGGGCCAGGACGGCGGCAACAAGGGAGGTGGACTTCATGCGTGGGAGGGCGTGGCCAGACCTGGATTGTTGCAGCGCACCCGACACGGTGGCCCCGGGGCCAGCCCGCAGGGGCCATGTCGGAGGGCGCTGCAGGTATGAGTGCAGGTGATGGTTGAATGGGTGACATGAGTTACACGACGCTGCACGCCACGCCCTCGGCCGACACCTACCGCCATC
>NZ_JBFULE010000844.1:0-2216 GCF_056400485.1 Roseateles sp. P5_B10 | reverse complement strand
GAGTTGCGCTACATCGTCGCCGTCGCCCGCGAGCGGCATTTCGGCCGCGCGGCCGASGCCTGCCACGTGTCGCAGCCGACGCTGTCGGTGGCCATCAAGAAGCTGGAAGAAGAGCTGGATCTGAAGATCTTCGAGCGCGGCGGCAACGAGGTGTCGGTCACGCTGCTCGGTGACGAGATCGTGCGGCAGGCGCAGTCGGTGCTGGACCAGGCCGGCGCCATCAAGGAGATCGCCAAGCGCGGCAAGGACCCCCTGGCCGGTGCACTGCGCCTCGGGATCATCTACACCATCGGCCCCTATCTGCTGCCCGAGCTGGTCAAGCACACCATCGAGCTGTACCCGCAGATGCCGCTGATGCTGCAGGAGAACTTCACAGTGAAGCTGCTGGAGATGCTGCGCACCGGCGAACTGGACTGCGCCATCATGGCCGAGCCCTTCCCCGAGGCAGGCCTGGCCACTGCCCAGCTCTATGACGAGCCCTTTGTCGTCGCGCTGCCGGCCGTGCACCCGCTGGCCACGCGCGAGGCCATCAGCGCCGAGGAACTCAAGCGCGAGACCATGCTGCTGCTGGGCACCGGCCACTGCTTTCGCGACCACGTGTTGGAGGTCTGCCCCGAGTTCGCGCGCTTCTCCAGCGATGCCGAGGGCATACGGCGCAGCTTCGAGGGCTCGTCGCTGGAGACGATCAAGCACATGGTCGCCTCGGGCATGGGCGTGACCGTCGTGCCCGCACTCAGCGTGCCGCGCGAGCCGAGCCGGCACCTGCGCTTCGTGCCCTTCAGTGAGCCCATTCCGACGCGCCGCGTCGTGCTCGCCTGGCGGCGCAGCTTCACGCGCTACGAGGCCATTGCGGCGCTGCGCAATGCCATCTACGCCTGCCAGCTGGACGGGGTCACCCGGCTGTCGCAGTGACGGCCTGATACAGCCATGCTGCGCCGCACAATGTTCTACTGCGCATCATCTTCACATCCGCCTTCACCATGAGCACCCCTCCCGCTGACACCACGGCTGGCGCCATCCATTTCGTTGGCGGTGAAAAGGGCGGCGTCGGCAAGTCGCTGCTGTCGCGCCTGCTGGCGCAATACATGATCGACCGCGGCATCCCCTTCACCGGCTTCGACACCGACCGCTCCCACGGCGCGCTGCTGCGCTTTTATGCCGACTACGCCTCACCGGCGCTGGTGGACAACTTCGCGGCGCTGGACGCCATCGTCGAGAGCGCCCTGGCCGAGCCGGGCCGGCGCGTGCTGGTGGACCTGGCCGCGCAGACGCACGAGCCGCTGGCGCGCTGGATGGATGAGTCCGGTGTGCTGGAGCTGGCGGCCGAGGCCGGCGTGGCTGTGCACTATTGGCATGTGATGGACGCCGGGCGCGACTCGGTGGACCTGCTGGCCCGTCTGCTCGACCGCTTCGGCGACCGGCTGCGCTATGTGCTGGTGCTCAACCAGCTGCGCGGCGACGACTTCTCGCAGCTGGAGCGCTCCGGCCAGCTCGCCCGCGCTGAAGGGCTGGGCGCCCGCACCATGCCGCTCAAGCATCTGCAGGACGCCGTGCTGCGCAAGATCGACGCGGCGGACGCGAGCTTCTGGTCGGCCCGAACCGCGTCCAGCGGCGAGGGCGCCAAGCTCGGCCTGCTGGAGCGCCAGCGCCTGCGCGTGTGGCTGGCGCTGGTGGAGAGCGAACTGGCGCGGCTGGGCGTTTAGGGCGAGACGGTGCAACATCGGGCGCCGCCCGCGCGGCGCTTGATGATGATTTTGGCTATTGGTAGATTAGTTCTATTCAAATCCAAAACTCAATAGTCATCATTAAGCTTCGGTCTCCCCCCAGACACCAGGAGCTGACATGAGCGACCCGACCTCCAAGAGCGAAGGCAAGTGCCCCTTCCACCACGCCGCCGGCAGCGGCACGACGAACCGGGACTGGTGGCCCAACCAGCTGCGCGTCGACCTGCTGAACCAGCATTCGAGCAAGTCCGACCCGCTCGGCGACGGGTTCAACTACGCCGAGGCCTTCGCCAAGCTCGACTACCCGGCGCTCAAGGCCGACCTCGTCAAGCTGATGACCGACAGCCAGGACTGGTGGCCGGCCGACTTCGGCCACTACGGCCCGCAGATGATCCGCATGGCCTGGCACGCGGCCGGCACCTACCGCACCACCGACGGCCGCGGCGGCGGCGGGCGCGGCCAGCAGCGCTTCGCGCCGCTGAACTCCTGGCC
>NZ_JBFULE010000843.1:0-2223 GCF_056400485.1 Roseateles sp. P5_B10 | reverse complement strand
GAATTTTCCTTCCTCGGGCTCGACCTGCTCCCAGGCCACCGGCATCAGCACGGTGTTGGCCTTGACGTCCTTGGCCGCGTCCCAGACGGGCTTGAGCGCGCCGGGGTAGTTGCTGGAGTTGTGCGCCTGCGCGCCCAGCATCAGGAAGGGCTTGCCGTCCACCAGCAGTGCGTGGCGGCCGTCGCGCGTGACGAGGCGGGGCGCCTCGGCGGCACCGGCGGCTTGCAGGGAGAGCAAGCCGGCCAGCACCGCCGAGAGAAGTGCGTTTCTTTTCATCGGGATTCCAGGCGCCCGGCGATCCTGCGGACCGCCGGGCGCAAACCAAGGTCAGAACGTGTAGCGCGCCGTGACCACGTAGCGAGGGCCGGTGTAGAACAGACCACGGGTCATGTAGCCGATATGCTGCTGCATCAGCTGACGCTGGCGGGCGGAATTGAGGTTCTGCGCCTCCAGGCCGAGTGACATCTGATCATTGAACAGCTTGTACGACACACCGGCGTCCAGCTGGCCGTAGCTCTCGGCCCACACCGGCAGGCCCCAGGCCACGTTCCTCTGACCGAGGTTCGGGCTGTTCGGATCGGTCACGAGGCCGTCCGTGCCCTGCGTGCCGTTCACGTTGATGGCCTGCAGGTAGCGCGAACGCCAGCTGTAGGCCAGGCGTGCGGACAGCGGACCGTGGTCATACATCAGCGCGAGGTTGTAAGCCTTGCGCGACAGGCCCTGCAACGGCAGGTTGCCGAACTGACGGCCGTCGGTGTCGCAGCCGTTCAAGTTCAGGCCAAAGTTGTCGGCCGAGTTGGCGGTACCGCTGCAGTAGGGCGAGTTGACCGGGTTGTACAACTTGCTCTTGCTGTCGACGTAGGTGTAGTTGGCCTGCACGCCAAAGCCGGAGAGCCAGCCCGGCAGCTTGTCGAAGTACGTCTGGAAGGCGAGTTCCACACCGGTGAGGTTGCCGGAGGCGCCGTTGACCGGGCTCGTCACCGAGAAGTTCTGCGGCTTGCCGGTGACGTCGGGCAACTGGAAGTTCGACGTCTGGTTGACGAGGATGTCCTTCAGGTCCTTGTGGAACGCTGCAACCGTCAGCGAACCCGCGCGGCTGAAATACCACTCGGCCGTCAGGTCCTCCTGCGTCGAGCGGGTCGGCAGCAGCATGGGGTTGCCCTTGGCGGAGCCGCTCTGCGAGACGCTGGTCACCGTGGTGGCGGTGCTGTTGATGGTCTGGCTCAGCGAGGTGCTCGCCTGCAACCTGTCGAAGTCAGGCCGGGCGATGGCCTTGGCCAGGGCGAATCGGAACTGCACGTCCTGCGCGGCCTGGAGCTTGAGGTTCAGACTGGGCAGCACGTCCGTGTAGCTGTTCTTGAAGGTCTCCAGCTTCTGGTACTTCGGGATGTTGGGCACCGGCACTCCGCCGAGGCCCAGCTTGGCCTGTTCGGTGCCGGCGAAGGAGGTGTAGCCCAGGGCGTCGTTCTGGGTTCGCACGACCCGCACGCCGACGTTGCCGTCGAGCGGCAGTTTCCATTCGTCGAAGCCGAAGCGCAGCTGGGCGAAAGCGGCCTGGGTTTTCTCGGACTGCTTGTTGCCGCTGCCGCTCTGGATGTCCTGGGCGATGTCGCTGCCCAGGCCTTCGGGGGAGAAGGCGAATGGCCACTGGCTGCAGGCATCGGTGCTTTGACCGGCCGCGGTCTGCTTGACCACGCAGTTGTCGGCGCCGTACTTGTGCAGCACGGCATAGGAAGCCGGGAAGCCGACGGCTTGTGCGACCGACGGGAACACGACCGACGGCGGCGTGGGGACGCTGCCACCGAAGAAGTTGTTGAAAGTGTTGGTCTGGGTGCCGCCGGGGTAGTCGCTCAGGTAGGCCGGGCCTCCTGTCGTCCAGGGCTGGGAGATGGCCTGCCAGTGGTAGTTCGACGGATTGGTCGAGCTCTGCGCTTCGCGTTCCGTCAGGCGCATGCCGAAGCGCAGGTCCTGCAGCACCGGGTGCTCGAAGCGGTAGCGGGCATCGCCCTTCCAGCTCTTCTGGGTTCCCTTGCTGCGGTCCAGGTGCTCCATCGTGAACGCCCAGTAGTAGTTCTTGGGGTCGGCGAGGTAGGCGCGGTCAGCGGCGTCGAAGCTGAGGCTGGGCGTGCTGCCGCTCAGGTCGATAACCTCCTTCTGCATGCCGACACCGGTCGCGACGGTGGAGTCCAGACCGCGCGTGGAAGCCTTCACGTACTGCAGGTC
>NZ_JBFULE010000842.1:0-2228 GCF_056400485.1 Roseateles sp. P5_B10 | reverse complement strand
GTTCGGATGGGTAACGGCAAGGGCAACCCCGAGTACTACGTCGCTGAAATCCAGCCCGGCAAGGTGATCTACGAGGTTAACGGCGTTCCCGAGCAACTCGCTCGCGAGGCGTTCACGCTGGCTGCTGCCAAGCTGCCGCTGCGTTGCACCTTCGTGGCCCGCCAGGTCGGYACCTGAGGAAGACACCATGAAAGCAACTGAACTCCGCACCAAGGATGTCKCTGCCCTCGAAAAGGAAGTGACCGACTTGCTGAAGGCCCACTTCGGCCTGCGCATGCAAAAGGCCACCCAGCAGCTGACCAACCACAGCCAACTGGGCAAGACCCGCCGCGACATCGCGCGTGCCAAGACCGTCCTGGCACAAAAGAAGAAGGAGGCCACGAAATGACTGAGGCCCAACAAGTCCAAGCCAAGAACACGCGCACCCTGGTCGGCCGCGTGGTCAGCGACAAGCGTGCCAAGACGGTCACCGTCCTGGTCGAGCGTCGCGCCAAGCACGAGCTCTACGGCAAGATCGTGGCCCGTTCCCGCAAGTACCACGCCCATGACGAAAAGGGCGAGTACAAGATGGGTGACGTCGTCGAGATCAGCGAAGGCCGTCCGATCTCCAAGACCAAGAGCTGGGTCGTGACCCGCCTGGTCGAGAAGGCCGAGATCGTCTAAAGACACCGGTCGCATGACCGCTGCACAACCGGCACGCTGGGCAACTGGCGCGCCGGTTTTTCATTTCCGGAACACTCTCTCAGGAGCGACACCATGATCAAGGTTGGCGACAAGCTGCCCGCAGGCAGCCTGCAGGAATTCATCGAAGTGGAAGGCGGCGGCTGCTCGCTGGGCCCCAACAGCTTCGACATTGAGAAGGCCACGGCCGGCAAGACCATCGCCATCTTTGCGCTGCCAGGCGCTTACACGCCCACCTGCTCTGCCAAGCACGTGCCCGGCTACGTCGAGTCCGCTGATGCCCTGAAGGCCGCGGGTGTCGACGAGATCTGGTGCGTCTCGGTCAACGACGCCTTSGTCATGGGCGCCTGGGGCCGGGACCAGAACACTGCCGGCAAGGTGCGCATGATGGCCGACGGCAGCGCCCAGTTCGCCCAGGCCGCCGGCCTGACGCTGGACCTGACCGCCAAAGGCATGGGCGTGCGCTCGCAGCGCTACTCCATGCTGGTCAAGGATGGCGTCGTCACGACGCTCAACGTCGAAGGCCCCGGGAAGTTCGAGGTCAGCGACGCCGCGACGATGCTGGCCCAGGCCAAATCGGCGTGATGTCCAGGTCGAGTCGGCCTGAGCCGACTCGACTCGCTGGGCCGGTATCGCCGGTTCAGCAAAAACTTCGCGCTAGGCATTGACGCCCCAAGGGTTCTCACTGCATAATGCGCAGCTTCGCCGAACACCAGCGCACCTGCTACGCAGCTGCCCTGAGCTGGTTTCGGATCCGCCCTCAACCGTTGGGCAGCAAGGCGCCAGTCGCCAAGCTGAACGACTTACGGGCCCAAGACTGACCGACGCGCAGCATTCAAAAGAATGCGGCAACTCGGGGCAAGTTGGGGACAGACATGATCCAAATGCAATCGCGGCTTGATGTCGCGGACAACACTGGTGCGAAGTCCGTTCAGTGCATCAAGGTGCTGGGCGGCTCCAAGCGCCGCTATGCGCACATTGGCGACATCATCAAGGTCAGCATCAAAGAAGCTGCCCCGCGTGGTCGCGTGAAGAAGGGCGAGGTCTACAGCGCCGTGGTGGTTCGTACCGCCAAGGGCGTGCGTCGCCAGGACGGCTCGCTCGTCAAGTTCGACGGCAATGCCGCCGTGCTGCTCAACGCCAAGCTGGAGCCGATCGGCACCCGCATCTTCGGCCCGGTCACGCGTGAACTGCGTACCGAGCGCTTCATGAAGATCGTGTCGCTGGCGCCCGAGGTGCTTTGAGCCCCCACAGTCTGAGGTAAGCCATGAACAAGATTCGTACCGGCGACCAGGTCATTGTGCTGACCGGCCGCGACAAGGGTAAGCGCGGCACTGTGTCCGCCCGCACCGATGTCGACCACGTGGTGGTTGATGGCATCAATGTCGTCAAGAAGCACGTCAAGCCCAATCCCATGAAGGGCACCACCGGCGGCGTCGTCGACAAGACCATGCCTATCCATCAATCCAACGTGGCGATCTTCAACGCCGCATCCGGCAAGGCCGATCGAGTGGGCGTCAAGCTCGTCGACGGCAAGCGGGTGCGCG
>NZ_JBFULE010000841.1:0-2231 GCF_056400485.1 Roseateles sp. P5_B10 | reverse complement strand
CGCCAGCACTATCTGCCTGCCGGCCTGAACTGGCTGCCACCGCGCGAGCTGGAGAAGCTACTGCCGCTGTACGTCGGCTCGCGGCCCTGGGCGCGCGATCCGCTGGACTTCAAGCAGCTGTCCGACATCGCCGAAGACCGCGGCCAGCTCATCGACGACGAGACCCAGAACAACCCCGAGGGCCTGCCCAAGCGCAAGCCGACGCAGCGCACCTTTGTCGAGGCCGACTGGAATCTCGCCGACATGGCGCCGAAGGCGGGCTGGCAATCGCTGTTCACGCAGGTCTCGAAGTGAGCCTGGACCGCCGCGGCTTGCTGGCACTGCTGGCGGTCCCACCGGCCTGGGGCGCCGCCGACTGCTCCGACGCGCCCGGCCAGCCCTACCTGCCGCCTTGCCAGCCCTGGCCCAAGGGCATTGAGGGCCAGCGCAAGGCCGACCTGGGTGATGGTCGTTTCCTGAACCCTGTGCTGGCCGGCGACAGGCCCGACCCGACGGTGCTGAAGGACGGCAGCGACTACTACCTGACCCACTCCAGCTTCGAGGCCGTGCCGGGCCTCTTGATCTGGCATTCACGCGACCTGGTCAACTGGCGGCCGGTGGCCAACGCGCTGCACGAGGCGGTGGGCAGCGTCTGGGCGCCGGACCTGTGCAAGCACGGCGATCGCTACTACCTCTATCTGCCCGTCAAGGCCTCGCCCAACGACATCCTCGTCAGCTGGGCCGATCGCATCGAGGGGCCGTGGTCCCAGCCTGTGCCGCTCGGGCTGAGCAAGCACATCGACCCGACGCATGTCGTCGGCGAAGACGGCCGACGCTGGCTCTTTCTCAGTGGTGGCGACCGCGTGCGCCTCAGTGAGGACGGGCTCAAGCTCGCCGGCTCCATCGAGCATGTCTACGACCCCTGGCGCTATCCCGAAGACTGGGACGTCGAGAGCTTCTCACCCGAGGGGCCCAAGATGCTGCGCCATGGCGGCTGGTGGCACATGCTGCTGGCGGTGGGCGGCACCGCCGGGCCACCGACCGGGCACATGGTCATCGCCGCGCGCAGCCGCACGCTCGAAGGCCCCTGGGAGCAGGCGCCGCACAACCCGCTGATGCGCACCCGCTCATCGCGAGAGCGCTGGTGGTCGCGCGGCCATGGCAGCCTGGTCCAAGGCCCCGCGGGCGATTGGTGGATGCTGTATCACGGCTACGAGAACAGCTTCCACACGCTGGGCCGACAGATGCTGCTGGCACCGGCGCGCTTCAGTGCCGATGGCTGGTTCCATGTCGATGCCGACGACGGCGCGCCGCTGCCCAAACCCAAGGGCGGCGACGCCGTACCGCATGGCCTGGCGCTGTCGGACGATTTCTCCGGCACGACGCTGAAAACCCACTGGCAATTCCTCAGCGGCAGCAGCCAGGCGCAGCGCGCCCGCGTTGTGGAGGGCAAGCTGCGCCTCACCGCCACCGGCAAAGTCCCGGCCGACAGCCCACCGCTGGGCTTCATCCAGGGCGACCCGGCGTTCGAGCTGGAGTTTGATCTCGACTTCGACGAAGGCGTGCAAGCCGGCCTCGTCATGTTCTACAGCCCGCGCCTGTACGCCGGCATGGGCGCCAATGCGAAGAGCTTGCAGTTGCACCGCTACGGCCAGGACATCCGCGCCGTGCCCAAGCCCGCTGGCATCTCGCGGCGCATGCAGTTGAGGTTGCGCTGCGTGCGCCATGTGCTGACGCTGTACTCGCGTGCCGACGCCGGCCAGCCCTGGGCCAAGTTCCCGGTGCAGATGGACGTCAGCGGCTACCACCACAACACAGCGGGCGGCTTCGCCAGCCTGCGCCCGGCGATCTACGCGGCGGGTCAAGGCGAAGCACGCTTCTCGAACTTGCGCTATCGCGCTCTCGACTAAGGAGACCTCATGAAGATCCAAACCACGCTGATCGCTGCGGCGCTGCTCAGCCCCGCAGCCTGGGCCCTGGAGCTGAAGTCCGCCGACGTGCACAACAGCGACGACTACCCCACCGTCGTCGCGGTCAAGCACCTGGGCCAGTTGCTCACCAAGAGCAGCGGCGGCGCGCTGACGGTCAAGGTCTTCAACAAGGGCGCGCTCGGCAGCGAGAAGGAGACCATCGACCAGGTCAAGCTCGGCGCATTGGCGATGACGCGAGTCAACCTCGCGCCGCTGACGGCCATGTGCCCGAAGACGCTGGTGCCTTCCCTGCCCTTCCTGTTTCGCGACACGGCCCACATG
>NZ_JBFULE010000840.1:0-2234 GCF_056400485.1 Roseateles sp. P5_B10 | reverse complement strand
GCCAAGGCCGTCGTGGCCGAAGAGGACAAGCCCAAGCGCGGCCGCAAGCCCAAGGCGGCCACCGAGACCAAGAAGGCCGGCGGCAAGAAGGAAGCCGAGGAAGAAGAGGACTTCTCCGACATCGATGCCGAGATCGAGGGCGAAGAGCCGGAAGCCGAAGAGACGGTCGCGGTCGAAGAGGAAACGGTCAAGGCCAAGCCCCTGCGCATGAAGGTCAGCCGCGCCAAGGAGCGCGCGCTGATGCGTGAATTCGGCCTGGAAGAGACCGCGCTGACGGAAGAAGAAGCCGTCAAGCGCCGCTCCGAGCTGAAGACCCTCATCAAGATGGGCAAGACGCGGGGTTTCCTGACGCACCAGGAAATCAACGATCACTTGCCCGAGAAGCTGGTCAGCGAGGAAATCCTCGAGGCCATCATCTCCATGCTCAACGACATGGGCATCGCGGTCTATGAGCAGGCGCCCGACGCCGCCACGCTGCTGATCCAGGGCAACACCACGGCCACGTCGACCGAAGAAGAGGCCGAAGAAGCCGCCGAAGCTGCGCTGTCGACGGTGGACTCCGAGTTCGGCCGCACGACCGACCCGGTGCGCATGTACATGCGCGAAATGGGCACGGTCGAACTGCTGACCCGTGAAGGCGAAATCGAGATCGCCAAGCGCATCGAAGGCGGCCTGCAGGCCATGATGCTGGCGATCTCGGCCTCGCCGACGACCATCGCCCACATCCTCGAGTTCGCCACCAAGATCCGCGCTGGCGAGATGCAGATCTCGGACGTCGTCGACGGCTTCGTGGCGGAAGACGAGGCCGACGACTACGTGGCCGAGGAAGACTTCGACGAGTTCGACGAGGAAGACGATGACGACGGCAACGGCGGCTCCAAGGCGCTGACCAAGAAGCTCGAAGAGCTGAAGAACGCCGCCCTGGTCAAGCTCGACTCGATGTCCGCTGCCTTCGACAAGATGCGCAAGGCGTTCGAGAAAGACGGCTACAAGTCGATCCCGTACAACAAGGCCCAGCAAGCCATCAGCCAGGAGCTGATGACCATCCGCTTCACGGTCAAGACGATCGAGAAGCTGTGCGACATCCTGCGCAGCCAGGTCGACGACGTGCGCCGCTATGAACGCGAGCTGCGCAAGATCGTGGTGGACAAGTGCGGCATGCCGCAAGAGCACTTCATCAAGACCTTCCCGCCCAACGCACTGAACCTGAAGTGGGCCGAGAAGGAAGTCGCCGCCGGCAAGCCGTACAGCATCATCCTGAGCCGCAACCTGCCGCCGGTGCAGGAGCTGCAGCAGAAGTTGACGGACATCCAGGCCAAGGCCGTGGTGCCGCTGGACGACCTCAAGGACATCAACAAGAAGATGAACGAGGGCGAGAAGGCCTCTCGTGACGCGAAGAAGGAAATGATCGAGGCCAATCTGCGCCTCGTGATCTCCATCGCCAAGAAGTACACCAACCGCGGCCTGCAGTTCCTGGACCTGATCCAGGAAGGCAATATCGGCCTGATGAAGGCGGTGGACAAGTTCGAATACCGCCGCGGCTACAAGTTCTCGACGTACGCGACGTGGTGGATCCGCCAGGCCATCACGAGGAGCATTGCCGACCAGGCCCGCACCATCCGCATCCCGGTTCACATGATCGAGACGATCAACAAGATGAACCGCATCTCGCGCCAGCACTTGCAGGAGTTCGGCTATGAGCCGGACGCCCCGACGCTGGCCGAGAAGATGGAGATCCCGGAAGACAAGATCCGCAAGATCATGAAGATCGCCAAGGAGCCGATCTCCATGGAAACGCCGATCGGGGACGACGACGACAGCCACCTGGGCGATTTCATCGAGGACACCAACAACACGGCGCCCATCGAAGCGGCCATGCAGGCCGGCCTGCGCGACGTGGTGAAGGACATCCTCGACTCGCTGACGCCGCGCGAAGCCAAGGTGCTGCGCATGCGCTTCGGCATCGAGATGCAGAGCGACCACACGCTGGAAGAAGTCGGCAAGCAGTTCGACGTGACGCGTGAGCGCATCCGCCAGATCGAGGCCAAGGCGATTCGCAAGCTGAAGCACCCGAGCCGCAGCGACAAGTTGCGTACCTACCTCGACAACCTCTAATCGCTGTATTCGCAACAAAGGCCGGCCTGTCCGGCCTTTCTTACGTCGATAAACTGCCCCCATGACCGCGATCCGCGAGCGCACCGTCCTTTTTGCCGACCTGCGCGGCAGCACCGGGC
>NZ_JBFULE010000839.1:0-2235 GCF_056400485.1 Roseateles sp. P5_B10 | reverse complement strand
GGCTCGCCCTTGTTCAGGAAGATGGCCGCGGTGGCCGGGTCCTTGCGGAAATCGTCGGTGGYGGCGTGCAGCATGTCGATATCGCCCTGGTCGAGCACGAAGCCCAGCTCCGCGTAATGGATGGCCGGCGCGATGACCGCGGCACGCTTCATCGTGCCGTACTTGCCCAGTGCGTACTCCAGCCCCGACACGCTGCCCGGCACGCCCACCGCCAAATGGCCCAGCGTGCTCAGGCCCTTGATGACGTTGCCGTCCTTGTCGAGGTACATATTGGCCGTGGCAGCCAGCGGTGCCTTCTCGCGGAAGTCCAGGAAGGTCTTGCGGCCATCGGCCAGCTRCACGGTCATGAAGCCGCCACCGCCAAGGTTGCCCGCCGCGGGGTAGACCACCGCCAGCGCATACCCCACCGCCACGGCCGCATCCACCGCGTTGCCGCCGTCCTTCAGCACGTCCACGCCAATGCGGGTGGCCAGGTGCTGGGCCGTGACCACCATGCCGTTCTCGGCTGCCACCGGGGCCTGCGAGGCCGCCTGGGCCACGCCCGCCGTGAGCAGTACGGCCACCATCACCAGGGAACGCGATTGCAGTTTCAACGCCAACGTCATGCGGAAGCTCCGTCCGGGTGTCTTCGATGACGGCGACCTTACTGCGCCACCGGGCGCTTGCCACTCCCCTGGTTCGCGCGGCGCGCTGAGTCACTGCAGCAGCGTCCGGGCGACGCCGCGTTGCACGTAGGCACCCAGCGCCGCCACGTCGGGGATGCAGATATCGCGGCGGCCACGTTCGGTGAAGGCGATCAGTTGCTCGCGAGCCAGCCTGGTCAGCGCGCGGCTGACCGTCTCCACCGTCATGCCCAGGTAGTTGCCGATCTCGGCGCGCGTCATGCGCAGGGTGATCTGGTCGCTGCGCAGGCCGCACTGGGCCATGGCGTCGGCCCAGTAGCGAAGGAAGTCGGCCACGCGGGCATCGGCCGACAGCGTGCACAACGACAGCAGGGAGTCGCGGTCGCGGCTGATCTCGCGGCTCATGGCCGAATGCAACAGGCCGAGCAGCGGTGCATGGCGGGCGCAGGCAGCGAGCAGCGCGTCGTAGCGCACGCTCCACACCTCGCCGGTGTCCAGCGCGATGGCGTCGCAACCGTAGCGGCCGGTCGCAATGCCGTCGAAGCCGAGCCAATCACCCTTGAAGTGCAGGCCAACGACCTGCTCGCGGCCATCCGCGGCGAGGTTGAGGGTCTTGAAGAAGCCCGAGTTGATGACATGCAGGCTGGCGAACGCGTCGCCCGTGCGGTAGACGCGGTCGCCGGCGTGCAGGACGCGGCGGCTGATGTCCACGTGGGCCTGCAGACCCTGCAGCGTGTCGGCAATGCGTTGGGGCGCGGCGGCCGGCGCGCGCAAGGTGGGATGGGCGGCGGCGGGAGTCATCGTGGCGGTCAGCATTTCGGGGTGTCCTGGGCGGCGTGTGGCAATGGACAGCAGCGTAGAAACCGGCCAACAACTGCCGAGCAATGGCGCACATCACTGGGTAACGCTCGGTAAACCGTTGGTAAACAGCCGTGCGTACTTGATCTGCGTCAGGCCCGGTCCGCGCTGTACCGCCTAGCCTTGCCGGACATGCACCCAATGCCATGCTCAAACACAAATCTCTCTGGTCACTGGAAGGGCTGACGCGCGACGACCTGCTGACGCTGATCGGCCGGGCTCGGCAGTTCAAGCGCGGCACCGGCCCGGGTGCGCCACTGCGCGGCAAGAACCTGGCGTTGCTCAGCGACGACCACGCCAGCCTCGAAGCCGAGGCCTTTCTCCTCGCCGCCACCGAGCTCGGCGCGCAGGTGGCGCGCGTTCGCGCGACCAGCCCCGGCCTGGCCGACCGCCGCGACCCGCGCGACATGGCCGGACTGCTCGGCCAGCTCTATGACGCCATCGAATGCCAGGGCGTGGCCGAGGCCGACCTGCGCCAGCTCGACCGCGACGCCGGCGTGCCGGTCTTCAACGGCATCGCCTCGCCGGGCCACCCGCTGCAGATGCTGGCGGCGCTGATGACCTGGCAGGATCTCAGTGGCGATGCGGCGCTGCCGATGCCGCTCGCCCCGCCCACCCACCCACTGCCGGCCGAGGCGGTGGCCCGCAACCACCACCTTCTGCTGCAGGCGGTGCTGAGCGGTGCGCTGGCTTAGAAACGCCCCGACGCCCACAGCAGGCTCCAGGCCGCCGCCGCCAGGCCAAGGCTTAGCAG
>NZ_JBFULE010000838.1:0-2236 GCF_056400485.1 Roseateles sp. P5_B10 | reverse complement strand
GGGCAAGGACGTCTTCGTGACCTTCTCGGCCGGCGTCACGCTCTACCGCCCCGGCGAGACGCTGGAAGCCGCGCTGGACCGCGCCGACGTGGCCCTGTACGAAGCCAAGCACACCGGCAAGAACCGGGCGTGTATCGCGGAGTGATTTGCACGGGCGCGTCCCAAAGCAGGCTGCACGCCAACTTTGACGCAGTTCCCCTGGGGTGAACGGAAAGTTGCAATTGGCACTCCGGCCGGGAGCGGGCTCGCCGGCATGATGCGCGCGGGCGCGGCAACCGGCGCTCGCAGATCATCCAGCAGGAGCCTCCTTGCGTTCGACCTTTACTGGCGCCAGCCGGCGCGGAATTTTATTGGCCGGCTGCGCCGTCCTCACGACGGCCTGTGGCGGCGGTGGAGACGCCACCAGCACGAGCGCGACACCGGACGCCTCCGCTCTGGCGGTCCAGGCTGCCAGGGACATCACGGCGGACGTCCTCGCCAATAGTGACATCACACTGGACGGTACCGCCGTCATCAAGCTGCCCGCGGGCACGACGACTTATTCCGGCGTCATCAGCGGACAGGGCACGCTGCGCCTCATGCCCGCCGCCGGCACGGGCACGCTGACCATCACGCGCACCAGCACGTTCACGCTACCGACGGCCCAGCAAGTCCAGGTCGTCAAAAAGACAATCTATCCCGGCGCAGGCTATGCGCTGACTCGCACCGGCTTGAACCCGCCGGTGCTGACCATCGATCCCGGCGCCACGCTCCAGATCGGCACAAACACCAGTGCCGACAGCTCGCCCAACATCATCGCGACGTCCGACAGCAAGAATGAGGCGAGCCTGATCAACCGGGAGATCAACCTCAACAACATCCTGAACAACGGCACGATCATCCTCAGCAGTGCGCAGTTCGTGCTGCTGGGCCAGATCAGTGGCAGCGGCAGCATCGTCCAGGCCCCGGACGTCTGGGGCGGCAACTCATCGGGTGGCGTCAATACCTACTCGGGTGTGCTCGCTCTTACCGTCGGGCAGGATTTCGGCAGCAACCATGTCGCTGCATCGCTGGCCAATGCCAAGGCGGTCCTCAACGAAGGCTCATGGCTGGTCTGGAGCCCGCCAGGCAGCGTCGTCACGGTGACGCAGAACATCTATGAAGCGGCCTACGGGAACGACATCAACTTCCACGCCATCGGCCCGTCGACCATCGTCATGTCGGGCGTCTACAGCCACACCGACAACAGCCCGCACAACCATCCCAACCTGGTCAACCCGGGCCTGAGCGACCTCAGCTTGAATTTCGCCAAGGTCATCTACCGCGGCGGCGCGAACGACGTCAACGGCAACGACGGCAGCTACCGCGGCATCAACATCGAGCGCGGCGCCGGCGTCGTCCAATGGGGCGACGGCACACACGCCAACTTCTTTCTGCCGTCGGCGCCGTCGCCGGCCGACCCCTACCCGACGCTTGGCAAGAAGAACGCCTACATCAACCTGCGCAGCGGCACGCTGGCCTTCAACTACAACGGACCGGTGACTCTGCACGTGGGCATCACCGGCGGCGGGGGCGGCCCGCACCGGGATGGCGCGGTCGGTACGGGCAACGTCAAGGTCATGCCGACGCCGGGCAACGACGTGACCTTCGCCCAACCGCAGAACTACAACGGCACCACGACCATCGGCGCCAACGCCATCCTGCGCCTGGGCACAGGAACGCCCGTGCCGCTGAACTACATCACCGTCAATGCGAGCAAGGGCAAATCGACCTTCCTGCAGGCCACCTACAGCGGTGACGCCAGCCTGCTGACGGCCGAGTCGCCCAATGGCGTGGCGAGCAATGCCATCGTCAACGACGGCCAGCTCGTCGTCCAGAACACCACGACCGCGATCACGCTGTCCAACATCAGCGGCAGCGGCAGCCTCGCTCACAACGGCGCTGCTGCGCTCACGCTGCAGAACAACAGCTACAGAGGTGCCACGCTGCTCAATGGGGGCACCACCTGGGCCGGCAGCGCCAATGCGATGGGCACGGGCGACGTCGTCAACAACGCGGCCCTGGGGCTGGCCAGCGGCCAACATGAATTGGCGCTGGGGGGTAGCTTCCGGCAGGGCGCGACCGGCCAGCTCACGCTCTCTATCGCCGGCACCGCACCTGGCGTCACCCACGACCATGTCAGCGTTGCCGGGCCTGCCATGCTCGGTGGCAGCCTGGTGCTGAACTTCAGCGGCAGCTACGCCCGGGGGCAGAAGCT
>NZ_JBFULE010000837.1:0-2241 GCF_056400485.1 Roseateles sp. P5_B10 | reverse complement strand
CAAGTCCCTGCCTCCCGACGCCGACGCCGAAGCGCCTGCCGCGCCCAAGCGGCGCCGCACGACGGCCAAGGCGCCCGCCGAGACAGCCCCCGAGGCCGACGCGCCCGTGGCGGTGAAGCGCACCCGCCGCAAGGCCGCTGAGGCGGTGGTGGAGGAGGGAGCGGCTGCGCCCGAGGCAGCGCCTGCGCAGGAGGCGCCGGCACCGGCCCGCAAGCGCGCGCCGCGCAAGGCCGCCGCCGCTGAGGAGGCGGCGCCGGCCGTTTCCGCAGAGGCGCCCGCGCCTGCCGCAGTGCCCATCTTCACGTTGGCGGAAGACGCGCCGGCCCCCCCCGCCTCGGTGAGTGGTGAGGCGGATGACGAAGGGAATGACGGCGAGGCGGGYGAAGACGGCGAGCGTGGCGGCCGAGGCCGCAACCGTCGCCGCAACCGCAAGGACCGTGCGGAGCGTCAGGACGCCCCGGTCGCGGGCGGGGATGAACTGCCCGGCGCGGTCGTGGCGCCCGAACTCGTCGAGGCCGCGGGGGCGCGCTTCGCCGATGTGCTGTCGGGCAATCTGGATGCCGAATCCGAAGGGCCGGCGGGCGAGCCACCACAGCTGCGGCCCGAGGCTGACGAAGCTGTGGAGGAGGGTGCCGAGGGTGAAGCCAAGCGCGTGCTGGCGCCGGATGCCGATGCCCCCAAGCTGCAGAAGGTGCTGGCCCAGGCCGGTATCGGCTCGCGTCGCGACATCGAGGAATGGATCGCCGAGGGCAAGATCGAGGTGAATGGCGAGGTCGCCCACGTCGGCCAGCGCATCTCCTTCGGTGACCGCGTGCGCGTCAATGGCAAGGAGGTGCGCGTGCGCATCTCGCCGCCGAACCCGCGCATCCTGGCCTATCACAAGCCCACGGGCGAGGTGTCCACGTTCAACGATCCGGAAGGCCGCCCGACGGTGTTCCGCTCGCTGCCGCGCGTGCAGGGCCAGAAATGGCAGTCCGTCGGCCGCCTGGACATCAACACCGAAGGCCTGCTGCTGTTCACCAACTCCGGCGAACTGGCCAACCAACTGATGCATCCGCGCTTCGGCGTCGAGCGTGAGTACGCGGCCCGGGTGCTGGGGGCGCTGAGCGACGAGCAGCGCGCCAAGCTGCTCGAAGGCGTCAACGTCGAAGGTCAAGTGGCCTCCTTCAAGAGCATCGAGGACGGTGGCGGCGAAGGCGCCAACCGCTGGTACCGCGTCGTCATCACCGAGGGCCGCAACCGCGAAGTGCGCAAGCTCTTCGAGGCTGTCGGCATGGTCGTCAGCCGCCTGATCCGCATCCGCTACGGCACCGTCGTGCTGCCGCGCGGCTTGAAGCGTGGCGTCTGGGTGGAACTGGGCGATGACGACGTGCGCGTCATCCGCCGCCTGGCCGGCCACACCTCCAACAGTGGCCAGGGCCAGAACTTCGGGCAAGGGCAGGGCAAGGGCCAGCCGCAACAGCAGCAGGGCCAAGGCAACAAGAACGACCGCAACAAGCGCCGCAACGACGAGCGCCACAGCGGCAGTGGCGGCCCGCGCCCGAGCCGCCCGCCCGAGGCGCCGCAGCCTCAGCAGGCCCGCCCGCCGCGCGAGGAGCGCGCCCCGCGCCGTGACGATGAGGAGGATGACGGCTTCATTCCGCATCACGTCAACCCGCTGGAGCAGACCTTCGACCGCCGCCATGCGACGAGCGGCAAGCGGGGCCTGCCTCAGGGCTTTGGCGCCGGCGGCAGCCAGCAGGACAACAGGCAAGGCAAGGGCGGTGGCAACAAGGGCAATGGCCCGCGTGAACCCGATCCGATGCAGACCTCGGTGGGCTATATCGGCGGTGATGCCTTCCTGCGCCGTGGCGGCGGCGGGGGTGGCCGCGGTGGCAAGGGCGGTGGCGGTGGCGGTGGCGGTGGCGGTGGCGGTGGCGGTGGCGGTGGTCGCTCCGGCGGCGGCTACGGCGGACGTCGCTGAAACTGGGCGGGGGATACAACTAGGGTCATCCCTGCCCGCTACAATCACAGGCTTTGTCCAATACGCCCCATCAGGAGAACCCCATGGCGATCGAAACCACCCTGTCCATCATCAAGCCCGATGCCGTGGCAAAGAACGTCATCGGCCAGATCTACGCCCGCTTCGAGGCCGCCGGCCTGAAGGTCGTGGCCGCCAAGATGGTGCACCTGTCGCGCGTCGAAGCTGAACAGTTCTACGCCGTCCACAAGGCCCGCCCCTTCTTCAACGACCTGGTCAGC
>NZ_JBFULE010000836.1:0-2242 GCF_056400485.1 Roseateles sp. P5_B10 | reverse complement strand
GCACTGGATCGAGGATTTCATTGCCAGCGATGGCAGCTCGGCGTTGCAACTGGAGTTGCGACTCAGCGACCGGGTGGCCGATCTTGTGCAGGAGCCCGTCGACTACGCCGTGCGCTATGGCGAGCCGCCGGACTCCAGTCTCATCGCCCTGCCCTTGGCGCCGGACAACCGTCGCGTGCTGTGCGCCAGCCCGGCCTATGTCGCTCGCCACGGGCAACCGGCGACGCCCGCTGACCTGCGTGGCCACAACTGCCTGCGCTGGGTGCTCGGCGACAGCCTGCACGGCCGCTGGCGCTTCACGTCACCCGATGGTGAGGCTTGCGCGGTCGAGGTCAGTGGGGACCGCACCGTGGACGACGGCGGCCTGGTGC
The DNA here is from genome assembly GCF_056400485.1 of Roseateles sp. P5_B10. Lineage (NCBI taxonomy): Bacteria > Pseudomonadati > Pseudomonadota > Betaproteobacteria > Burkholderiales > Sphaerotilaceae > Roseateles > Roseateles sp. P5_B10. The sequence goes on along the minus strand of NZ_JBFULE010000836.1, from coordinate 1,871 downwards.
GCGAATGGGCCGTGGCCGGGCTGGGCATCGCCTACAAGAGCCGCCTCGACGTGGCCGCCGACCTGGCGGCCGGGCGGCTGGTGGCGCTGCTGCCGGAATGGCTCGGCGAGCCCGCGCCGCTTCACTGGATGGCGGTCGGGCGGCACCGCCTGACGCCGGCCCTGCGGCGGCTCGCAGAAAGCATCAGGGCCCACTGTGGGGCCCTGGATGGAAGCGAAGTGCGGCGCTGAGGCCGCGACGTTCATTGGGCGCGGCGGCGGATGGCGCCCAGGCCGAGCAATGCAAGACCGGTCAGGGCCAGGCTGGCGGGCTCGGGCAGGCGGTTCGGGTCACGCACTGTGAAATTCAGCGGGCCGCTGGTGAAGCCGCAGCCGTAGTTCTGAAGGTTGGAATTCAGGCACTGGGAATTGGTGGCGATGAAACCGGAACCCGCGGCAACGGCCGTGTAATCGATGATGAACAGCGACGGGTCAAGATTCCACTCCACACCATTACCCAGGGTTCCGATGACGATGTTTGTCAGGTTCAGCGCGGGCGAGCCATCGGCAGTGAACGCACCGCCGCCGGAACCACCGGCATCCACCTCGCCGGCCGAACCGCCTTGGACGATCACTTCGACCTGGAAGGTYTGRCCGATGAGCAGGTTGTTCAGATCCACGCCACCAACACCCTGCATGATCAGGACGGGTGCGGCATGGGCAACCAAAGCAGACGCTGCGAGGGCAACACCGGCAATGACGGTACGGAAATTCATCTTGTTCTCCAGGCGATTCAACAGTTTTAAGCAAGCTTCAGGCCAATGATGGTTTCTCCTATGAACCGCGTCCTTTTTGTAACAGGCGCTGTAAAGCCCACCGACACTGAAATGGGGGTGGGCCACCTCAATGGGGCTTGACGGGCAGGCTGGGCGYCGGCCAGGCCGGAGCTTTGACAGCCACCCCTTCACAGCCGCTGCGCCAGGCTTGCTGCCAGGTCTGCGGCGAGTGAATTRCCCCTGGCGCCAGACCGCGCACGACGCAGCCGGCACGAGCGCCACTGGCGGCGATCTCGGCCAGTTGCTGCAGCTCCAGCACGCCGCCAATGCCGACCACCGGTGCCGGCGCCATGGCCACCCACCAGGCCAGGTTGTGAAGCCCTTGCGCTCGCCACGGCATGGCCTTGGTCAGCGTTGGCCAGACGGGACCGCAGGCGATGTAGTCGGGCGACCAGGCCACGGCGCGGGCCAGCTCCCACAGGCTGTGCGAGCTCAGGCCCAGGCGCAGGCCACGAGCCCGCGCCTCGGCGAGGTCACGTCGATCGGCAGCGGAAAGCGCCAGCAGATCTTCCTGGCCGAGATGGATGAAGTCGACGCCCGAGGCCAGTGCTTCGCGCCAGTGGTCGTTGACGATGAGGACGGCACCCGGGTGCCGCGCGGCCTTGATTTCAGCGCGCAAGCGGGCTGTCCAGGCGGAGTCAGCCTCGCCCGGGGCTCGCTTGACCCGCAATTGAACGGCTTGCAGGCCGCCCTCAAAAAGGCAGGCGGCATGGGCGCCACTGTCGGTGATGGCGTAGACCCCTTCAAGGGCCGGTGCCCCGCGGCACGCTGTCGGCCAGGCCTCGGGTGGTGCCTCGTCGTCGAACAGCGCGGGCAACAGGCTGGCATCGCTGATGAAACCCGGCTCAGGCCGCACCGGCCCCGCGCCAGCGCCAGGCGACTGCATGTCGGCACGCAGGCCGGAGGTCGTCAGCATCTTGGCGATGACGGCCCCATCGGCAGCGACGAAACCTCGGGCCGACGCCGCAGCCAGGGCGGTCGCGAAGGTGCAGCCAGTACCGTGGTTGTTGCCGGCAGCGCGGCGCGGCAGGGCCAGCCAGCCGGTTGCATGCTCGGC
>NZ_JBFULE010000835.1:0-2246 GCF_056400485.1 Roseateles sp. P5_B10 | reverse complement strand
GCAATGCGCTCCTTGCCACTGCCGCTGGGTCCAGTAATCAGCACCGGTACCGTCGATTTGGCAACTCGGCAGGCAAGCCCAAGCACACTTGCCATCGCATCCGATCTAAACACAATCTCATCTAGGTTGAACYGGCTAGCTAGCGCATCATGACGCGCGGACCGTCCGTACTGCAGAAGTTTGGCTGCACGCGTCGACTCCCTCAGTTCAAGTAGTGCTTCGACTGTTGCAAGCAGCTTGCGGTTGTCCCATGGCTTGGCAAGATAATCAGCAGCCCCAGCTTTAACTAACTCAACCGCCGATTCGAGGCGGGTCCAAGCAGTTAGCAGAATCACCGGTAAGTCAGGGTTGCACTCGCGGATTGCCCAAAACAACGCCACACCTTCTTCTCCTGAGGTCGTGTCGGCGCTGAAGTTCATATCCTGAATCACCAAGTCGACCGGCTGGCTCGTCAGCAGGGCAAGGCCTTCAGCAGGCGTGGTGGCCACGAGCGTGCGGATGTCTCGCAAGGACAGCAGCAGGGCGATTGCCTCGCCAACCGCAGGCTTGTCGTCAATAATCAAGATGGTTCGCATGCTTCTCTAGCATAGCAAACGACTCACCCCAGGACAGTCGAACCGTCCGAGACACTGTCCGCATACGAGATTCGGACACCGGGCCGTTGTCCGCGGACACGCGGAACCGCGCCAAGCGATTGATTCATAAGCTTTGGCCGCCTGGCACGATGCTTGCGCCAGATCGTGCATGAACCTTCGCTCTAGCGACGCCTCCGAGCAAGATCGTCCTGTCACTGATGACCGTGTTCTCCCCTTTAGGGGCGTGCTACTCGCAACGGTGTTCTTGCTTCCGGCCCTTTTCGGCAACCGCCGCCAGGGACAGACCAGCCCGTGTCGACACGACTGGTCGGGCTGCAGGTTGTCACCGTGGCCGCGCATTCGCTCGGCGGCACGGACGAGGGTCATATCTCTGCAGTCTAGAGTCCCGCTTCTTTACGCAACTGGCTGGGTTGCCGACTCGCGCAGGCATCGGCGCAGCACCTCGGATGGTCGGAGTGCAATCGGGACGCAGTTAGTCTTGCTCGAGAGCTGGAGACCGGTTTTCCAGGTGAGATTTCTCGCGGCCATCAGCGCAAGGAAGTGTCGTCATCAAACACGGTTTGCGTCCAATGGATCGCGCCGAATCGCTTTCGGGCATGTGACCGTATCGCCATTTCCGGAGAAACACTTGAACGGCGCGAACCAAGTTCTCCTAGCAAATTAAACAGAGGAAGAGACATGCTCCAAATGGAAAGACTTCAGAAGGTCTATCGCAACGAAATGGTCGAAACATACGCGCTGCGTGACTTCAACTTGAAGGTGAAAGAGGGTGAGTTTGTCGCGGTGACCGGCCCCTCAGGCTCTGGCAAGTCAACATTCTTGACGATTGCYGGTCTGTTGGAGGCGTTCAGCGGTGGCAGCTACAAGCTGGATGGAATCGACGTCAGCCGCCTGGGCGACGGTGAGCGCTCGCGCATTCGAAATGAAAAGATCGGTTTCATATTTCAGGCCTTTAATCTTATTCCGGACCTGAATTTGCTCGAGAACATCGAAGTTCCGTTGCGCTACCGCGGTTTTGATGGAGCCCAGTGCAGGAAGCGCGCTGCCGAGGTGCTGGGGCGTGTCGGCTTATCGGCCCGCACTCGCCACTACCCTGCGGAGCTATCGGGCGGACAGCAGCAGCGCGCGGCCATCGCTCGCGCGCTCGCGGGCGAACCGCGTCTGCTGCTAGCCGACGAGCCTACCGGAAACCTCGACAGCGTCATGGCGCGGGGCGTGATGGATCTGATTGAAGAACTTCACCGCGATGGTGCCACCATCGTCATGGTGACCCACGACCCGCAGTTGGCCATTCGCGCCGAGCGCCACGTGCACGTTATCGATGGCCAGGTCGTCGATCTGGAAGACGAGGTCGCGGCTTGAACATGTCGCTGGCTTTATTGATGTTCCTCGCACGGGAAACTGTGCATTTTGAGGTGCCGTCAGATTGCTTTAGCCTGGCTGCCGGCTCCTTCGACGAGATCCGTCTCATCAAAATCAACGCCCCGCTGCCCATCCGGTGAAATGATGAAGCCCACGAGCGTAATTCGATCTTCAGCCTTCGTAGCGACGCGGGAATACCGCTTGACGTTTCATTACTAGCTTCAACTTGCAGTCCGCAGCGCATGGAAATCTAAAGGACTGAGTGCGCTAATGGTATTGGCCTTGTCC
>NZ_JBFULE010000834.1:0-2252 GCF_056400485.1 Roseateles sp. P5_B10 | reverse complement strand
GGATGCGAACGACCGTGCTAAAAGCCGGGTATTCCCATCACGACAATACGGCGAGACATGGACCTCAACTTCACCGATGCGGAGCTGGCCTTCCGCGCCGAGGTGCGCGACTGGGTGCGCGCCAACCTGCCGGCGGATATCGCCCACAAGGTACGCAACGCGCTTCGTCTGAACAAGGACGATCTGCAGCGCTGGGCCAAGATCCTCGGCGCCAAGGGCTGGCACGGCTGGGCCTGGCCCAAGCAGTTCGGTGGCCCAGGATGGAATGCCGTGCAGCGCCATCTGTTCGAAGAGGAATGTGCGCTGGCCTGCGCGCCGCGCATCGTGCCCTTCGGCCCGGTCATGGTCGCGCCAGTCATCATGGCCTTCGGCACGCCGGAGCAGCAGCAGCGCTTCCTGCCCGGCATCATGAGCGGTGAGGCCTGGTGGAGCCAAGGCTATAGCGAACCCGGCTCGGGTTCGGACTTGGCCTCGCTGAAGTGCCGCGCTGAACGCCAAGGCGACAAATACATCGTCAATGGCCAGAAGACCTGGACGACCCTCGGCCAGTACGGCGACTGGATCTTCTGCCTGGTGCGCACGTCGACCGAAGGCAAGCCGCAGACCGGTATCTCATTCCTGTTGATCGACATGAAGACGCCCGGCGTCAGCGTCAAGCCCATCATCATGCTCGACGGCGAGCACGAGGTGAACGAGGTCTGGTTCGACAACGTCGAGGTGCCCGCCGAGAATCTGATCGGCGAGGAAAACAAGGGCTGGACCTATGCCAAGCACCTGCTCTCCCACGAGCGCACCAACATCGCCGACGTGAACCGTGCTAAGCGCGAGCTGGAGCGGCTCAAGCGCATCGCCAAGGCCGAAGGCCTGATGGACGACCAGCGCTTCCGCGACCAGATCGCGCTGTGCGAGGTCGACGTCGTGGCGCTGGAGATGATGGTGCTGCGCGTGCTGTCCGGCGAACGCACCGGCAAGCAACCGCTGGACGTTGCGGGCTTGCTCAAGATCCGCGGCAGTGAACTTCAGCAGCGCTACACCGAGCTGATGATGCTGGCCGGCGGCCCGCTGGCCCTGCCCTATGTCCACGAGGCGATGGAAGCCGGCTGGCAGGGCGACCAGTGGCTGGGCGGCGCCTGGATCGGCGGCGCGTCGCATGCCATCCCGCTGACCGGTAACTACCTGAACGTCCGCAAGACGACGATCTACGGCGGCTCGAACGAAGTGCAACGCAACATCGTCGCGCAGACGGTGCTCGGCTGAGCGGGAGACAAGACAAATGGATTTCGATTTCAGTGAAGACCAGGAAGCTCTGCGCGACGCGGTGCGCCGCTTTGTCGACAAGGACTACGCCTTCGAGCGCCGAACAAAGATCGAGCGCGCTGGCGGTTTCGACCGCGCCGCCTGGAACGGCTTGGCGGGCCTGGGCCTGACCGCGCTGGCAGTGCCTGAGGCACACGGCGGCATGGGCTTCGGCGCCGTCGAGGCGATGGTGGTCATGGAAGAGCTCGGTCGCGGCCTCGTCATGGAGCCGGTGGCGCAGGGCGCGCTGATCGCGCCGGCGCTGCTCGGACGCGCGCCCGATGAACTGCAGGCCACCTGGCTGCCACGCATCGCCGGTGGCGAGGCCCTCGTCGTGCTCGCGCACCAGGAGGCCAAATCGCGCTACCGCCTGAATCAGGTAGCCACGCGCGCCGTCGACGGCAAGCTGACCGGCGTGAAGAGCCTGGTGCCGGCTGGCGACGTCGCCGACGCCTTCATCGTGCCGGCCCGCGTGTCCGGCACCGACGACGCCCCGCACGGTGTAGCCCTCTACCTCGTCGAACGCTCGGCGGCCGGCGTGCACACGCGGCCCTATTCGCTCTATGACGGCTCGCGCGCGGCCGAGGTCCACTTCGACAACACGCCCGCCCAGCTCATCGCCGGTCCCGACCAAGGCCATGCCCTGCTGGAACTGGCCGCCGACATCGGCATTGCCGCGCAGGCTGCCGAGGCCATCGGCGTCATGGAGAAGTACCTCGCGMTGACCGTCGAGTACATGAACACGCGCAAGCAGTTCGGCGTCGTGATCTCCAGCTTCCAGGCGCTCAAGCACCGTATCGCCGACGTGAAGATGCAGCTCGAACTGGCCCGCTCGATGAGCTACTACGCCACGCTGCGCCTGGGTGACGCGCCCGCCGTGCGCCGCCGCGCGCTGTCGCAGGCCAAGGTGCAGCTTGGCAACTCGATGCGCTTCGTTGGCCAGCAGTGCACCCAGC